>CAYWYB010000016.1:0-30222 GCA_964462145.1 uncultured Rhodospirillaceae bacterium | reverse complement strand
TACCGCGCGTCCTGTTCAAACCAGGTGGCCGCCATGAATAATGCGGGCTAGATGGCGTGACCGACATGCTTTCGAGGTTGACCAACAATCGGTACATGAAAGAACAGGCCAGAATGGTGGACGGCGGCGCGGAGTTTGACGCATCGCGGATAGAACAGGTTTTCCAAGTTCTGGCCGATCTGGACCCAAAGCTTTTGCAAATTCGATATTTGGACAAGAACGGAATGGAGCGGTTGCGGGTCGAGCATCATGACGGGCGAAGCAGGGTCATCAGTAAAGATGAACTGCAGGACAAAAGCGAGAGGTACTATTTCGCCGAGGCCAAGGATATCGAAGAAGGGCACATTTATATTTCGCCCATGGACCTGAACATGGAACGAGGGAAACTAACGATCCCCGTTACGCCAACGCTGCGTTTTGCCGCGCCGGTTTTCTCCGCCGGGAAGCCGCAGGGAATAATTGTTCTTAATATCAATGCGGAATTATTGGCCCACCTTCCCGAAGGCCCGACAATTCTGGCGAACAGGGACGGCTACTATCTACATCATCCCGATGCGGCGAAAGAGTGGGGCATGATGAAGGCCCTGGACCGGGGTACGAGCAATCTTCGAGTGGATTATCCCAAAGCCGCCGACGAGATTCTGTCCGGCCGGCAAAAGGAAATCGTTTCTGGCAACAGATCCTTCATCGTTCAGCCCATACGCTACCACCCCGGCGATCCGGATCGCTATTGGCTTCTCATCGAAGCGCATAGGAATCTGCACTATCCCGTTAACGGTCCGCGATGGATCGAAGAGTCTACGGTGGCCATAAATACCGCCCTGGCGATTTCACATCTAATTGGCGATATGGCGGCGCGATCCAGTGACGACAGGGCGCGGAGGGCAAATATTTTTGTCGCCATTGCTCTGGTGCTGGTTGTCATGCTGATCGCTTTCCTGTTTTTCTTCTTCCGCGAAACCGTAGCAATCGGCAACAAGGCGGAGACGATCAGAACCGAATTGAGCCATCTGGCATCCGGTGATCTCAGCCGCCGTGTCTTATTCGCCGAACATCATGAAGCCGCCGGCCCGGCGCCTGTTTCCCTGGATGAATTTGATGCCATGGGTGCGGATATCAATAAAATGGCCGTGAACCTGGAAATTCAAACCGCGGAACTGCAGGTCGCGAAGGAACAGGCGGAAAAGGCGAACCGCGCAAAAACCGAATTTCTTGCCATGATGAGCCACGATCTGCGCACCCCGCTTAATGCCATCATCGGCTTTGCGTCCATGATGCAGTCGAAGATCTTCGGCCCGACCGGAGATCAACGCTATGGGGAATATCTTGGCCATATACATGACAGCGGAATACTGCTTCTCAACCTCATCGACAACATTTTGGATATCTCAAAGATCGAGGCCGGCAAATTCGAACTTGAGGACGAAAAAGTTGATCTGCGGCCTTTCCTTATGGCCTGCATTGAAATGAGCAAGCCGCAGGCGCTGGAAAGGGGTATCGAGATCGAGAGTTCAGTTCAGACTGATTTGCCCGCCCTCGTATGTGATAAGCGAACCCTGGTTCAAATCACCAATAATCTGCTGTCCAACGCCATAAAATTCTCTCATGACGGGGGCAGCGTTACATTGGCCGCGATGATGACGGCGGAAAACGCGGTTATGATCCGCGTAAGTGATACGGGCATTGGGATGCACGAGCACGAGCTAAAATTGGCTCTGGAGCCTTTTGTCCAGGCGAATAGTAGCAAGGCTCGAAAATTTAAGGGCACCGGGCTTGGCCTGCATATTAGCCGCCTATTGATGCAACAACATGGCGGCAACCTGGATATATCCAGCGAGTTTGGCAAGGGAACCACGGTCTCCCTCTCCTTCCCACCGCACCGGACACGCTATAGCGCCGAGAGAGGACCACAAAAGCTGAAGTCGAGTGCCTAGAGCACGTTTACTAAACACAGGGCCATTTGATGGCATTCCTGGGCTGTTCGGGTAGGCGCGCTGCGCCGCGCGATGTGGGACATCGGGCAAGCAGCGCAACGCCGCCGAACGGCCCGGGAATGCCACCGAAGGCCGGCTTCTCCGCTTCCGAGGCGTCGTTGTGCTTCTTTGCCGATGTCCCACATCGCCATGCGAAGCACGCCTAGTCACGAAAACGGAGAAACCGGTCAAATGACCCTGTGTTTAGTAAACGTGCTCTAGTACTCGACGAAATCACAGACGAAGGCGTTGGTGGCGCGTTCCCAGGCGAAGGTGGATATTTCACCGTGGCCGGGGATGAACTCGGTGTCATTTCCCAGCGGCCACAGCTTGTCGCGAATGGCATTGACCAGGGCCATATGGTCACCCCTTGGGCCGTCACAGCGGCCTATAGAGCCGCGAAACAGTACATCACCGACCACCGCCATCTTGCTGTCAGCGGCATGGAAAACGATGTGCCCCGGCGTGTGGCCGGGGCAGTGGATGACGGATAATTGAACCCGGCCAAAACCGACGCTTTCGCCCTCTTGCAGCCAACGGTTCGGTGTGAAGGCGCGCGCGCCTGCCAGGCCCGTGCGCTGGGCCTGTTTGGCCATGGCCTCGATCAGAAAATCGTCGTCCCGATGCGGTCCTTCTATGACGGCGTCCTGGCGTTCGGCCAGTTCCGCGGCACCGCCCGCATGATCAGCATGGCCATGGGTGATCAGAATTTTCTCGACCGTAACGCCTTCCTCGGCAATCGCGGCCTCGATCTGGTCAAGGTCGCCGCCGGGATCGACCACGGCGCCGGCCATGGTGTCGGGGCACCACAATAGGCTGCAATTCTGTCGAAATGGCGTTACGGGTACGATACGATAGCGCATGAAATGTCCTATACTTTGCCTCCAGACAGTTTAGACGAGCCCGACCCCGGACGGAATGACTATCCAGTATGAATGACGAGAAGAATACAGACGGCGCCGCCAAGCCCGGCGCGGCCCGTCTGGTTGCCTTGGTCTGCACGGCCCAGGTTCTGGCTCAGATCGGCGCCTATACCTGGCCCGCCCTGTTGCCGGAATTCATCCCCCTTTGGAGCCTTGATTACAGCCAGGCCGGCTGGATCACTGCCAGCTTTTATCTGACCTATATGCTGACCGTGCCCATTCTGGTCACCTTGACGGACCGTATTGATCCGCGCCGCGTATATCTATTTGGGGTCGGCTGCACCATCATCGCGCATTTCCTGTTCGCCTTTTATGCCGAGGGGTTTTGGAGCGCGCTGGCTATCCGCGCCCTGGCAGGCATGGGCTGGGCCGGTACCTATATGACGGGCCTGAAATTGCTGGCGGATCAGGTCGAAGGCAAGTTGCTGTCCCGCGCCGTAACCTGGCACGCGGCAACCATGGGCGCCTCGGGCGCGCTTTCCTTTGTTATCGCGGGCGCCCTGGCTGGGCAGTGGGGTTGGCAAGGCGCTTTCGTGGTGGCGGGCAGTTGTGCGCTTTGCGCATGGCTGATCGCCGCGATCTTCGCACCGAAACAAACGCCCCAGCCGAAAGCCGATGGTCCACGCCCGGCACTGTTTGATTTTCGACCGGTCTTTGCCAATCGCAATGCCATGGCCTACAGCGTGGGCTATTGCATCCATACTTGGGAAATGGGCGCCATGCGCGGCTGGGCGGTTGCCTTTCTGGCCTATATTGCCTTGCGTGATGGCGTCGAGACGACATTATTCGGTCCCACGGTGATGGCCACGGCCATGGCCCTGTTCGGGACCTGGGCCTCTGTCGGCGGCAACGAGTTGTCGATCCGCCTGGGCCGTCAGCGCCTGGTCCGCCTGGCCATGGCAGGTTCCATTGTCTGCGCCCTGGCCATGGGCTTCATTGGCGCCTTCAACTATCCCCTGGCGGCAATACTTGTGGTGCTCTACGGCATGGTGATCTGGCTGGATTCATCCTCTCTGACCGCCGGCGCCGCCGGCAACGCCGACCCGGAACGCCGGGGCGCCACCTTGGCTGTTCATTCCATGCTGGGCTATGGCGGCGGTTTTGTCGGTCCCATCGCCGTAGGTTTGATCCTGGATCTGGCGGGTGGTCCGTCCCATATGGCCTGGGGACTGGCATTCGGCCATATCGCCCTGGCCATGCTGGGTGCCCGCATCGCCTTTACCCTGTTGCGCCCGCAAAGCATGGCGGGGGACAAGGGACATTAGTCGCGATATAGGCTGTCCGCGACAATGACTTCCAGCATGTGGCGCCTGGGGTGGCGCTGTACCTGGCCCAGCAATTTCCGGGCGGCGGCCTCCTCGCCTTTGGCCAGATACCACTGCGCCAGAAAAAAGGCACCCTGTGCCCGGGCATCCTGGCCCTGCGTCGTCAAGGCCGCCGCGGCGGCATCGGCATCGACAGTCCCGGCCCACAGTTGCACCAGGGGCGCCGGCCAGACGCCATCCTCCCACCACCATAAATATGGCTGCAATGCTCTTGCGGCGGCCCCGCCTTGGTTGGCGGCTGCCGCTGCCAGCCACAGGGCCGCGATGGGATGCTGCACTGGCGCAAGTGCCAGAACCCGGCGGAATAGCCCTTCGGCCAGAGCGAAACGTCGCTGTTGAAAACGCAGCACGCCCTTGAAAAACAAGGCGGAGGAGGAAAGGGGCTGGATTGATAGAGCCCGGTCGAAATCAACCAGGGCGGCGTCCTGATCGCCGGTCTGAAGATGTACCATGCCGCGCTGGGCCATGGCCTCGGCAAAAAACGGGTTCAAACTAATAGCCCGGTCCATATCCGCCAAAACGATGTCCATGGCAGCCGCGCCCGCGTTGCGCCGCATCAAACCGCGTAAAAGATGGGCTTTGGCCGAACCAGGGTTCAATGCCAGGGCACGGGCCAGATCGGTGGCCGCCGCATCGTGATCGCCAAGTCTTAGCAGAGCGGAAGTCCGGCTGGTCAACAGCGCGGCCCGCTCCGGCGCCGGTAAATCCGGCTTGCTCAAGGCGCGGCGGCAATAGGCCTCGTCCAGGTGCACCCGGCCGCTGCCTTCCAGGCAGGCTTCGCCGTCGCTCATGGGTTGCGCGGCCAGCGGAGCCGCGAAAAAAGTCAAACCAGCCAGGGCGGCCAGGGCGGCTAGACGAAGTAGAGAAATCATAGGGTATTATGGCGGCAAAGCCGCCGATCGGCCCATCACATATTCTTGCGGTATGTCACAAGGCCCTGACCCGTGGGCAATTCCAAAACCATATGGCCGTGCTGGTGCCACCAATCCAGATGCGCCTTGCACAGATCTTTTTGTTCCTGACGGCCAAAATCGTCCAACACGACCAAGGCGCCGTCGCTCAACAACGGTAGCAACCGGTCCAGGGCGGCGGTCTCGGCGGCGCCTGCGTTCAGGTCCAGATGCAGAAAGGCGATCTGCTCGGGCACCACACTATCGAAAACTTCCGGCACGACGCCTTTGGTGACCTGCACATTTGGATAGATGCCGAACCGGTCCAGGACATCCTGGTGGACACCATCCCATTGATAGCCTGGGTTGGCCTGTTTACGTTCCAGTTCCGAGGACCATTCGGCGGGCAGGCCGGCAAAAGTGTCGTAGAGGTAGAACTGTCGCGGCAGGGTCTCGAAACGCAGATATTGCATCATGACGCTGGCATAAAAGCCCTTATAGGTGCCGCATTCGACGAAATCACCCGTAATGGCCAGGGCCGAGTGTGCCGCCCAGCAGCAGGTATGCAAGCGCCAGATCTTGGCCAAGTCGCGGTCATCTTCGGCATTCGACAAAAAGGCGCTGACAAATGCGCCGTCGATGGAGAAGGATTCGTTACGCATCAACGCAACCAGATTGTCCTGCATGAACACGGTCAGGTCATGCTGTTCGTAGATCGTCTCCACGTTCTTTAAATTTGAGACTACCTGCCCCAATTTTTCCCGAGGCGGACCATAAAAGCTCATTTGCTGCGAAACCCATGCTGCGCAACTTGCAAAGATGTGCTTCTTTTAAGCCACTGCGGCCTAACGAACCGTTAACCATGTTACTTTTGCCGGCGCGGCAAATGTTAGTTCGGCCGGTACTTGTCCAATGATCCGGCATGCATGATGCGGCCATTCAGGGGCCGTCCGATGATATCCTCGGCCAGGCGGGCGCTTTGAATCAGAGCATTAAGGTCAATGCCCGTCTCGATGCCCATCTCGTGGCAGAGGAAGACCATGTCTTCGGTACAGATATTACCGGCGGAGGTGGCGGAGCCATGGCCCGCGAAAGGACAGCCGCCCAGGCCGGCGACGGAGGCATCGAACAGGTCCACACCCATTTCCAAGGCGGCATAGACATTGGCCGCGCCCAGGCCCCGGGTGTCATGCAGATGCAGGCCGATGCGCGCCTCGGGCACCAGTTCGCGGACGGCGCCGATCTGCCGTTTCAAGGCCTCTGGATTGGCCCAGCCCACGGTGTCGGCAAGATAGATCGCCGGCAGCGGCGTCTTGCGGTCGGCGCACAGATCAACGGTCCATTTAACCAGGTCCGTTACCGCCTCCAAAGGCACCGGGCCGCCGAAATTGCAGCCGAAGGCGGTCATGATATAGGCCCCTGACGGCACCAAACCCTGTTGCAGATACATATCCAGGAATTCCACCTGACGGTCGCGCATTTCAGTGGCGGTGCAATTGTTGTTGGCCATGGAAAAGGCATCGGTGGTGTAGAACAAAATCCGCGCGTCCATGGCCACGTCCTTGGCCTCGTTGGCCAGCATGACGCCTTTTTTGTTCAGCCACAAAGCGGTGTAATCGACGCCTTCCTTGCGCTTGATGCCTTCGAATAGTTGGGCCGTGTCCGCCATGGTCGGCACCGCCTTGGGAGAAACGAAGGAGCCCACCTGGATCTGTTTCAGGCCGGTCTCGCTAAGGCTATCAATCAGCTCGATCCGGCGATCGATGGGATGGATTACCGGCTCGATCTGGAATCCCTCGCGGACGCCCTCTTCGTGGAATTCAACGAATTTGGGAAAATCAGACATATTCGGTTCCTCTTCAATACGACACTTAGTACGATCGGGGCATGCCCAGGACACGCTCGCCAATATAGTTCAAAATTTGCTCCCGGTTCAGGGGCGCGGTGCGCATCAAGCGGGCCAGGGAATATAGATCATAGATACCATATTCATGGGTAAAGCCGTTACCGCCATGGGCCTGCAGGGCGGCTTCCACCGCCATGATCGAGGCCTCGGCGCCGGCGTATTTCGCCATGTTCGATGCGGCGCCGGCTTCCTCGCCCTGATCATATTGGCAAGCCGCCTGGCGCATGATTAGGGACGACATTTCAATTTGCGTCTTGGCCGCGGCCAGGGGATGTTGCACGCCTTGATAGGCGCCGATGGGGCCGTCGAAGACCACCCGTTCCGAGGCATAGGCGGCCGCTTTTTCGATGGCGAAGCGGCCAATGCCGCAACAAAGGGCGGCGACGGTGACGCGCTCGGGGTTGAGCAGGTCAAACAGGGTCTGGAAGCCTTCGCCGACTTCGCCGACGACGTCTTCGGGGCCCAGGTCCACCTCATCGAAGAACATGGTGAACTGACGTTCAGGCAGGATCATGTTCATATCGATGGGATGAAAATCGACCCCCTTGGCTTTCAGATCGACGATGAACACGGTGAAGCCGTCGGTCTTGCGCTTGACCTGATCAAACGGCGTGGTGCGGGCGACCACAATGGCATAGTCGCAGACATCGACGCCGGTAATAAATACCTTCGAGCCGCTCAATTTAAAACGCTCGCCATTCGGCTTGGCGATGGTCTGAATGCGCATGGAATTGCTGCCCGCGTTGGGCTCGGTAATGGCAAAGCAGAACAGGGTCTTGCCGGCGGCGGCGTCGGGCAGGTAGCGGGATTTCTGCTCCTCCGTGCCATGCAGATTGATATGGCCCATGGACATGGTCGGGCCGACCACATACATCAACAACGGTACCCCTGCGTTGCTCAAACCTTCGATAAACAGGGACATTTCCAACAGGCCCAGACCGGCGCCGCCATAGGCCTCGTCGACCATCAGGCCGGCAAAACCGTCGTCGGCGGCCTGGCGCCACATATCCTCGGGAAATTCGTTCTTGCGGGCTTTCTCCAGCCAGTATTTGTGATCGAACGACTGCGCCAGCTTGCCGCCGTAGTCATGAATGAGTTGCTGTTCGGGGCTGAGGGTGAAATCCATTTGTCTCTGCCTTCTTGAAATCGTGCTTACTCTAGATACGACTGGCGGCGCCAACGTTGCCATGGCCCACGCTACCATCACGGCCGGTCTATTTCCATCGAACGTTAGTTAGAAAAAATTTGCTGGTTGAGTTAATCTGCTTATTCAACTTGGGCATCCATTTTTGGGGGGAGAGCATCGCCATGAACGATCTAGGCGATCCGGGCGATCCGGGCGCGCCGCCGCGGCGGGGCCGCAAATCCGAGATCTCGCGCGGGCAGATCCTGGACGCCGCGGCCCGCATGTTGCGCCGGCAAGGCTATGGCAATACCACCCTGCGCAAGATCGCCGAGGTCGCTGGCATTCAGGCGGGTAGCATCTATTACCATTTCGCCTCGAAAGACGAGATCATGGATGCGGTGTTGGAACGCGGTGTCCGCGCCGTCTACGAGGCGGTGCGCGACAGTCTGGCGGCACTTCCCGCCGGGGCGCCGCATCAGCGCCGGATCGAAGTGGCGGTCGGGGCCCATTTGCAGGCCTTGTTGAGCCATGGCGATTACACCTCCACCTCGATCCGCACCTATGGCGAGGTGCCCTTGGCCTTCCAGCAAAAAAGTCAGCCGCTGCGCGATGCCTATGTGGTTTTGTGGCAGGATCTTTTGGGCGCGGCCCAGGCGGCGGGTGCCATCCGCGCCGACCTTGATGTTCGTGTTCTGCGGCCGTTATTACTGGGCTCTTTGAACTGGACCGTGGAATGGTATGATCCCAGCCAACGTCCGGTGGAAGAGATCGCCGCCCAGGCGGTGGAGATGTTGTTCCACGGGGTCCTGCCGACCGAGGCCTGATAGGAAAAGGAGCCAAGCATGAGCGATACGGTTCAAGACAGCCCCGTTACCCTGGAAGAATACGGTGCCATGGACTGGGACGGCAAACGCAGGGTCTGGCTGGATATTTCCGAAATCACCGAGGAACAGTTCGAAGCCCACATGGCGACGCAACAGGCCCGTGAAGCTCTGGTGCCCAAGGTCGGCGAGACGGCGCCGGATTTCGTCGCCGATGTTCTGGACCGTGAACGTAAACGCACGGGCGAGACGGTGCGCCTGTCGGATTTGCGGGGTAAACCGGTGGGGCTTGTCTTCGGCTCGTACACCTGACCACCCTTCCGGAAACAAGCCGTGCGCTTGAACCAACTCTACGCCACATACAAGGATCGGGTTCACTTCCACATCGTCTATATCCGCGAGGCACACCCGGCGCGCGGCTGGCAGGTGCCCAACAATCTGATCGAAGACATTCTGTTTGACGAACCCGCCACCGATGACGAACGGACGGCCGTGGCCTCGGCGTGCCAAATCGGCCTGGATCTGCACATGCCCATGCTGGTCGACGGCATCGACAACGACATCGACGAAAAATATGTCGGCCTGCCCATGCGCCTGTTCGTCATCAACGACGAGGGCAAGATCGCTTACGCCGGCGCAAAAGGCCCCTGGGGCTGGGACGACGAGGCATTTGAAGCGGTGTTGAAAGAGGTGATTGGCTGAAGCTGGAGTTCCTGGTCAACGGCTTTAACAAGAAGGATATGAAATGCCCCCGACCCAAGCCCTTAACACGACGTTCCTGGGCGAACTAAAGATCGATATCCTGGGCTCCCACATCTTTGGCGCCACGCCCATGGGGCAGTTTCGCCGGGTGGATTATTTCGAAAGCGGCCATTTTCAGGGCCCCAGGATCGATGCCCGCATCGTCAAGGGCAGCGCCGATGCCTTGCTGCGCCGCTTTGACGGCGTGGTTCAGCCCGATGTCCGCCTGACCCTGGAGATCAATGGCGGTGGGCATCTGTTCATTCAATACAAAGGCTACCGCCACGCCGCGCCGGAGGTCATGGAACAGATCGCACAAGGCGAAACGGTCGATATGGCGGACGTCTATCTGCGCACCGCGTTGTTCTTTGAAACAGATTCAAAAGAGCACGACTGGATGAACCGCACCGTCGCCATCGGCGTCGGCCGCCGCGAACCCGACGCCGCGGTCTATGATGTCTACGAAGTTTTGTGACCGGAGCACTGGGGGCTGCCTGGTTCAGGCGATGGCGAAATGGTCGCCGTCGATAACCTTTGATCTTGCCGGCAGCTTCTTCCAACAAATCACTGGCGTTGGCGTAGTGTCAGCGGCGGATCCCAATCCTCCACGCCCGGCGCCGGACGGCCCCAGGTATTCTTGTGAGCCCCCCGGCGTCCGGTGAAATGACGCACGATCAGTCGATGAAGCATGTTCATATTGGGAAGGATGCCGTGGAACCCCGCAATTTTAGTCAGTGCCTTGTCTTGAATTTCCCAATAACCGAAATCGTCCGGGGTAACGCAAATCAGAGAATCATATGGCAGGAACTTCGGCACCGCCCCCATGAACGGGACTGTTCCATCGCCGGTCAAATGCCTTAATGATGGGTCCTTATTCGCCCATTTGTCCTGGCGGTCACTAGACGAAAATTGAAACGCCGGCGTGACCTTAGTGTCATCGACCTGCATTTTGATGCGGGTATCTGCGTTGACCCCGACAACGCAAAGCCAATCCTTGCTCACAAGACCCGCGTCTGAAAGTTCGAGCCGATCTACGAGTTCCTGATGTTCCGAAGCGGTGTGCAAAAGACCCTCAAATAGCCGTCGGGCCTGGTCGGCAAAATTGGCCCGCTCCAAAGCATGTAGCCTAACGTATTCGCTTAGTGTTTTTTGGATACTTGGCTGCCATACCTCCGTATTGAATATATCGCCGTTTCCACCTGACAATAACTCTATGGCGCCCTCGAAACTGGGCAGCAGATGGTAGAGTGCGGGCGTAACTCTTGCCGCCTCTCTCTCGCGCGAGCTGGGTGGCGAGCCGCCAAGATTTGCTGTCCCCGTAGCGATCTTGATGACCGCTTCATATGAACCCTGAAACGGCGAGGCAAGGGTGGCGACCTTGTCGACCAATTTATCCTGCCCAAAGCGGGCCAAATAGCCAGCAACAACCAATCCGCCCATGGAATGGCCGATCAGGTTCACCTTTGGATTGTCTCCATAACCGGTACGATGATAATGCGGCAAAAGTTTGGTCCGTTCGATGACCTCGTCGACAAAGGCCTTGAGCTCCTCTTCAATCAGCCAGAGCGGCTGCCGCCAGTCATAGGCAAAGGGATAAACCGGCACCGGCTGATCCACTTTTTCACTAAGATTGAAGCGAAGTTCCTCAATCAGCTCCGCATAGGCAACCTTGAAAACCCGGTCCGCGACAACTCTTGCCGGCTCTAGGGCTTCGTAACGCAGGTTGTCCGGATGCAGCTTTGCCCGGTCAAAGTCTTTGTTGAGTACTGCCGACCAGACAATATCGGGGGGCAGGTAATATTCGTCACGAAGCTCGCTAGCCGTAATACCTGGGACGACGATAACCGGGTTGGATCGCATTGTCTTGCCACCTCCAATTATTGCATCAAAATTTCATCATGCAATCTATGAGGTTGTCAATCGATACATTTCTTGTTTGTCAACTAAATTGAAATACTTGCAGTCCGAATCGTCAATTTTATGGCTTCCGAAGCTACTATTTCGTGCAATCGCTAACTGCTACCAGCGAATATTCCCATAGTCGGTATAGTTCTAACCCGCGCGCTCCAGCACCATGGCGGCTGCTTTTTCGCCGATCATGATCGACGGCGCATTGGTGTTTCCGGATGTCAGCGTGGGCATGATCGAGGCATCGGCGACGCGCAGGTTCTGGATGCCGTGGACGCGCAGGCTCTCGTCCACCACCGCCTTGTGATCCGTGCCCATCTTGCAGGTGCCGACCGGGTGATAGGCGGTCTCCGCCGTGGCCCTGACCCAGTCCAGTAGCTCGTCGTCGGCCTGCAAGGCCTGGCCCGGCGCGATTTCCTCTGCCTGCAATGCCGACATGGCCCGTGCCCCCATGACGCCGCGGACGATCTCCATGGCGGCCAGGGTGATCTGGCAGTCGTATTCGGCGGAGAGGAAATTGAAACGGATCTCCGGCGGCGCGTCCGGCTTGTCCGTGCCGATATGGATCGAGCCGGTGGATTCCGAACGCAATGGATGGGTAATCACGGTCATCCCTGAATCATTGTGCAGCTTGTAACCGTCCTGCACCAGAAACGGTATCCACGAGATGCCGATGTCCGGGCTGTCCAGACCCTCGCGGGAGCGAACATAGGCCCGCATGGGCGAGGCCGGCAGGCCCAGCAGGCCTTTGCCCGTGGTGGCATAGCGCAGGGCCTGCCAGACCATTTTTACGCCCCGCGCTTTGTCGTTGTAAGTCAGGCCCGGTGATTTGACATTCCACATCATGCGGGGGGCATAATGATCGCGCAGGTTCTCGCCCACGCCCGGCAGGGCATGGCGCACCTCGATACCATGCCGCTTCAATACTTCCGGCTGGCCGATGCCTGACAGTTCCAGCAATTGCGGTGAGTTAACGGCGCCGGCGGAGACGATGACCTCGCGGCCCGCCCGCGCTTCCTGGCTTACGCCGCCGACCGTATAGCGTACGCCGAGGCATTTCGTGCCTTCCAGGATCAGACCTTCCGTCAGGGCGCCGGTCTGGATGCGCAGGTTGGCGCGGTCCCGGGCCGGGTCCAGATAACAGTAAGCCGTGGACATGCGCCGGCCCTTGTTGATGGTGACCTGGGTCATGGCGATGCCTTCCTGCACCGCGCCGTTATAGTCCAGGTTATGTTCGATGCCCTGCTCCGCTGCCGCCGCGATCAGGGCGTCGTAGAGCGGCCCGCCCTCGGTGGTGTCGGTGACGCGGAGCGGTCCATCGCGGCCACGGAATTCATCCTCGCCCTCGTCATAGTTTTCCATTGCCCGGAAGTGCGGCAGCACATCGCGGTAGCTCCAGCCACGGTTGCCCAGTTGGGCCCAGGTATCAAAGTCCTGGGCCTGGCCACGGACAAAGACCATGCCGTTGATGGACGACGAGCCGCCCAGCAGCTTGCCGCGCGGCACCGGGATTGGCCGGTTGGCGGAGCCTTCGTCGGGCTTCGATTCATAGAGCCAGTTGGCTTTCGGATTATCGATCAATCGGGCGAAACCAATGGGTACACGTGACCAGGGATGGCTGGGGCGCCCGGCCTCCAGCAACAATACGCTGAATTTACCCGATGCTGTCAGCCGGTTGGCCAGCACGGCGCCGGCGGACCCGGCGCCCACAACTATGTAATCGTACGTCTGGCTTTCCATTCTACGCTTCCCATTTCTTTACAGTTACACGGCTTCGACTACAGGGGCCCGGTTGCGGTACCTTGGCGCAGGACCTGGCCGGGCCTCATATTAGTGGCCGCGCCATCGTCCAGCACCAGGGCGCCGTTGACCAGAACAAATTTCATCCCCGATGCCGTTTGGTTCGGTTGCCACAGGGTCGCGGCCTCGCCAAAGCTCTTCGGATCAAAGACCGCGATATCCGCCCGCGCGCCTGGTTTCAGCACGCCCCGGTCGGCAAGGTTGAGCACGGCGGCGGGCTGCCCGGTCAGTTTATGGATCGCTGCTGCCGGGCTCAGCAAGCCGCGCTCGCTCACACAGGCGCGATAGAACCAGGCCGCCCAGCTATAGGCGCCATGAAAGGCCGAGCCCGCCAGCGGTCCGTCCGGGCATAGGGATGTGGCATCCGATCCGGGCATGCAAAGATCATGACTGAAGGCCAGATCCTGGTCGGCTTCGCTATAGACGGGCCGGATGATCATCAGGGGCCGGGGTGAGGCGGCGGAGCGGCAGAGCAGCTCCAACGCCGCATCGCCCGGCGCCATATTCATGTGCCGTCCGATGGCGTCGAAATCAAGGCGGGCGAATTCGGGCGCTACGTCGTTGTCCAGCAGGGTCACCCGCTCCCAGCCGCCGCTGGTCACGATGGAGGGATGCTCGTGAATGTGGGCTCGGTTGCCGGGGCCAGACAAGACCTCGGGCAGTCCGGCTAAACCTCCCGCCATGGCCCAGGGCGGTAGCATGGCATGCAGAAAAGTCAGGGAGAAATCGCGGGTATGCATATCAAAGGCGACATCCTGGCCGCCATCCCTGGCGTTAGCCACCATCTCCACGCTGGCCTCGCAATCGTCCCGGCCGCCACGGGGCAGCAGATGCGATATTTGCAGCCGAACCCCGGCATCGCGGGCGGCCCGCAATGCCTCCTCGATCGCCGCCAAGGCGCCATCATCACGCTTGCGGGTATGGGTGGCATAAAGCAAGCCACGGCGGGCGATGGGTTCCAACAGGGCGGCGATTTCCTCCGCGCTGGCGCCCATTTCGATCGGGTATTCCAGGCCTGTTGAAAGACCGTGGGCGCCGGCCTCCAACGCTTCATCCAGATGACGGCGCATCTCCCGGCGTTCCTCGGCACTGGCCGGACGATCGGCCAGGCCAACCGTGGCTTGGCGCAACTGGCCATTGGGCACCAGGGTCAGGACATTGATCGCCGGCCTGGCCGCTTCCAACCGGTCCAGATAGGCGGCGGGTGTTAACCAGTCCAGCGCGATATCGTCGCTGATGCCATAGATGGTGTTTTTCGCCAGCTGCTTGTCTATCAGCGGAAAGCAGCCATGGCCGCAGTTGCCGATCACCTCCAAAGTGACGCCCTGATGCACGGCGCTGACCGCGCGCGGGTCGACCAGCAGGGTGAAATCGGAATGGCTGTGGATGTCAATAAAACCGGGCGACAGGTACAGCCCGGACGCATCGATCTCCCTGACGCCCTGGGCATCAATGTGTCCAATCCCGGCGATGCGCCCCTGATGCACGGCAACGTCCGCGCGGACACCGGGACTGCCCAGGCCATCAAACATGGTGCCGTTTCTGATTATCAGCTCTGGCGGCATCCTTTTCCTCCCGCCGTAATGTTAGCGCGTCGCGGGTATATGCTGCTAGACTTCGTATCTGGACAATCGTGATGGAGGGAGGGCTGTTATGTTTGATCTGATCGTACGGGGCGACCAGGTGGTCACACCGCAAGGCACCGGCGCCTGGGACGTCTGCGTCAAGGGCGACACCATCGCCGCCGTCGCCGCGCCCGGCACCTTTGCTGATGACCAAGCAGGCCGCGTGATCGATGCCCGCGGCAAGATCGTCATACCGGGTGGTATCGATCCGCATATTCATTCCCTGTGGCATATTCCCGCCATCAAGGAAGGCGGCGAAGTCACCATGACCGACGGTCCGGACATTGTCAGCCGTGCCGCCATTCACGGCGGTACCACCACGTTGTTGGATTTCGCCACCTGGCAGCAGGATCGTACGATCGAAGAAGTGATCAATGTCCGCAAGCAGGATTGGACCGGCAAGTGCTATACGGATTACGGCTATCACATCATGTTGCAGGGTGCGATCCCGCCGGAAGTTCTGCCCCAGGTGGGAGAGGCGATCCAGGAGGGCTTCCCCTCCATCAAGATTTTCACTACTGACATCACGCCCTCGCGCAAGGGCCGCAAGATCACCCATGGCCATATCTGGGAGATCTTCAAGGTTCTGAAGAAAGAAGGCGGCATCGGCGCCATCCATGCCGAGGACGACGAGATCGTCATGCATATGTACGACGTTCTCCAGCGCGAGGGCCGCACCGGCTTCGAAAACCTGGCCGAGGTGCACAATTCCATGTCGGAGGATCTATCGTTCAGGCGCATCATCCGCCTGGCCGAGCACGTGGACGGCACGCCGCTCTACATGATGCACGTCAGCGCGGCCAGCGGCGTTGCCGCCATTGAAGCCGCGCGCGCCAAGGGCTTCCCCATTTATGGCGAGACCCTGCACCAGTACCTGATGTTCACCCACGAACATTACAAACGGCCAAACGGGCAGATCTATCACACCTATCCCAGCCTGAAGGAAACCTCGGACCAGGATGCCTTGTGGGAGGGGCAGTTGCGCGGTTCCATCTCCACCGTGGCCACGGACGAGATCTGTTGCACCCTATCGACCAAAACCCAAGGTCACCGTATCGACGACACCACGGGCGGCAATGCGGGCTGTGAGCCGCGGGTCTCGGTGATGTATACCGAGATGGTCAAGAAGCGCGGCTATTCCCTGGCCAAGTTCACCGACTTGGTGTCCACCAACGCCGCCAAGATCATGGGCATGTACCCCAAAAAGGGCGCGTTGGCGGCGGGCAGCGATGCCGATATTACGGTTCTGGACCCGGGCCAAAAGCGCACGGTGACGGCGGCCCGCCTGCACGAGACGGATTATACGCCGTGGGAGGGCTACGAGGCGGAGGTTTGGCCCTCGCTGACGGTACTGCGCGGCAAGGTGATGATGCAGGACGGCGAATTTTATGGCGACGTCAAGGACGGCCAGATGCTGAAACGCAAGGTCGACGAGGCGATCCGCAACCGCCCCATCGTATAGCTGTATACGCCCCGGTTTCGGGGTAGCAAAATCAAGGAAACATCATGAGTACGCATTTGTTTGCTCCCACCTACAAGCCGGAGCCCTTTTGGTGGGAGCGCAGCCCACTTTGCACTGAGCCGGAACCTGCCTTGCCCGCCAGCGCCGATGTGGTGATCATCGGCTCGGGCTATACCGGCCTTTGCGCGGCGATCCAGACCGCGCGCGGCGGGCGGCACACGGTGGTGATCGAGGCAAACGCCATCGGCAGCGGTTGCAGTAGCCGCAATGGCGGGCAAGTCTCCACGTCGATCAAACCGCAATACGGCGACTTAAGCCGTAAAGTGGGCGATAAAATGGCCTACGATATCATCAAGGAAGGCCATAACGCCCTGAAATGGATCGGCGAATTCGTCGAGGCCGAAAGCTTGGACTGCGATTTCAACGTCGTCGGCCGCTTCTATGGCGGGCACACGCCAGGTCAATTCGAAACCATCGCCAAATCCATTGAAAACCCGCCAAAGGGCCTGGAAACAGATGCCTATGTGGTGCCGAAGGCCGAGCAGCACCGGGAGGTCGACAGCCCCGACTACCACGGCGGTGTCGTGTTCCCCCGCCATGCCAGTATCGATCCCGGCGCCTATCATAAGGGCTTGCTTGGCCGGGCGCGGGAGGCGGGCGCCACCGTGATCGGCCATTGCCGGGCAGAAGGCATTTCCGGCACCGCGGGCGACTTCACGATTGCCACGGCCAAAGGGCCAATCAAGGCCCGCAACGTCATCGTCGCCACCAATGGCTACACGCGCGGCCTGTCGCCCTGGCAGCGGCAGGTCATTCCCATCGGCAGTTACATGATTGCGACCGAACCGTTGGAGCCAAACTTGATCCAGCGCCTGATTCCGAAAAGGCGGGTCATCAACGATACCCGAAAGCTGGTGGTCTACTACAGCACCGATCCCGCGGGGGAGCGCATCCTGTTTGGCGCCCGCGTATCGATAACCGAGACCGACCCGACCGCCGCGACGCCCGCGTTGCACGCCGAATTGGTCAAGCGCTTCCCCGATCTGGCCAGTACCGCAATCACGCACGCCTGGATGGGCTTTGTCGCCTATACGTTCGATGAGATGCCTCATTTGGGTGAACGGAACGGCATCCACTACTCCATGGGCTATTGCGGCTCCGGCGTATCACTCGCCAGCTATTTCGGCACCAAGATCGGGCAGCAGGTCCTGGGCCTGAAGGAAAGCAACAGCCCCCTAACCCAAATCGCTCCCCCAACGCGCCCATATTATTGGGGCGAGCCGTGGTTCTTGGCGCCCGCCGTTCGCTACTACCGCTGGCGGGATGAGCACGTGGCCTAGAGCGTGTCGCGGCTAATCGACCGGGACCGTCGACCGGGGCGCATCCTAGGGCACACCGGCGCCAATATCGATGTACTCGAAGTCGCGCGCCAGATCGATATTGGTCGAAACCTCATCGAGCTCCCACTCGCCCGTCCTGCGGAAATCCTGACCAACGTAGATGAAGGGCTGGTCCGGTGTCTTGTCGTTGGAGACCGGCAATAGAATGGCTTCTAACGTCCCTACCCCGCCTGTATTGCTGACGGTCTGACGGGCCAGCCAAGCCCCGCATGGGACATTGACCATGTTCTGATGTCGAAGGATGCGTTCTTCTCTTTGTTCCGGCGGCGCGAGGTCGACCATGTTCTCACCATCTCTTTTACGCCCGGTGAACTCGACGAGCGCGGAACCGGACATTCGGCGAATGATTTGGTCCGGCGCACGGATGTGCAGGATGGAGATCGCCGCCAATGACGCACCGAGCATGACCGGATCGACGCCGGACCGTTCCGGCACCATTTTGTCACCGCGCCACTGCTGCCAGACCTCAACGAAATTCCGGCAATGAGGGGCCGACGTCAATCTTTCCAAGACGGTTACAAGCGTTAGCATATTTCCAATATAGGACCGGACGCCGTGTACCTGCAATATTAGAGCCGGACGGCAGCTATTGGCACGGAGCGGAAGGTTGGCGAAAACCAGCAGCCGGCCCGTGGTCTAATCCTTGTAGTCCGGCTCTTCCCTATCAAGGATGCGTTTGATCTCGGCCAGGAAGCGGGTGGCCTGGTCGTCGCGGTCAGCCTGCATCTGCTCGAAGGTAGCGGCGCAAACGTCCTGGGGGATGCGCTGTAGCGGCTGCCCCGTCGAATAGGCCAGGATCTGCGCCTGGGCGGCGCGTTCCAGATAATACAGGTCGTTAAAGGCATGGGCGATGGTTGGGCCGGTGGTGATCACGCCGTGATTGGCCAGGATTGCCACACGCTTGTCCTTCAATGCCATTGATAGCCGGTCGCCCTCTTCGGCATCCAGGGCAAGGCCATTGTATTGATCGTCATAGGCGATCTGATTGTGGAATTTCAGGGCTGGCTGGATGATCGGTTCCAGCCGGGCGCCGGCAATGGCGCTCAACGTGGTCGCATAGGGCATGTGGGTGTGCAGAACGGCGCGCGCTTGGGGACAATTCACATGGATGCGCCAATGGATGAAGAAGGCGGTCGCTTCCGGCGGCTCCGCACCCTCGATCAGTTTGCCGTCCGCATCCACCTCGACCAGATCCGAGGCCTTCATATCATGCCAGTGCCGGCGGTGCGGATTGATCAGGAAGCGATCATCTGTTCCCGGAACCATGACGCTGAAGTGATTGTCGACGCCTTCGTGCAGTTCGAGCCGCGCCGACCAGCGCAAAACCGCCGCCAGATCAATGCGAGCCTGTTGTTTGGTATCCATGGGATAATTGTCCACCGCTCCTAGGCGCCAGGCACCAAAGCCCGGATCTGTTCAAGCTGACCGGGATCATCAAAGGGGCTGAACAGCAAGACATCATCGACGCCGGTGGCGGCGATGCGGGCCAGGCGGTCCCGTGCCTCGCCGGGATCGCAAACCAGGTTGATCTTGGCTTTCGCGACCAGTGGATGGGGCACCGCGTCCGGGCGCAGGTCGGTGAAGACATTGGCCAGGATGATCCGGCCCCCAGCCGCACCATTGCCCCCATCGGCGGCGCGGAATTTGGTTACGCCTTCGGCCACCGCGTCAATGGTGCTGTAGATGCCGGAGCCCATCCAACCCTGACACTGCGTGGCGGCATATTCGATCCAGCGCGGGCTGGCCCAGGCGCCCAGGAACAGGGGCGGTCCCTGCTCGTGGCCCGGCCAGGGTATGACGCCCGGACCGTATATCGCCTCGCCCCGCCAGGTCCGCCGCATCACCCCGAGATTCTCCGTTAAGGTTTTGAAGCGGCCTTGGTAGTCCGCTTGAACGGCCTGGAAATCCCCCTCGGTCGAGCCGGCCCCGATGCCCAGGCGCAGGCGGCCCTCGCTCAACACATCCAGGGACATTACGCGATGCGCCATCTCCACCGGATGGCGCAGCGGGATCTGCAGCACGCAGGTGCCAAGTTCGATCTTGCTGGTAACCGGCGCCACCGCGCCAAGCAACGCCAACGGGTCCAGGCTGGCCATGGCGCGGCCTATGGAATCGGTAATCCAAAGGCCGGAAAAACCTAGCTCTTCCGTCAGGCGGCCAATCTCCCCCAGGCGCGCCGCCACCGACGTGCCATCTTCCAGCGGCATCGGCGCCGCGACTATTCCTACCCGCATTTCATCTCCTTATTCCGTCATTCGGGCAAACCGGCGGCCCGCATTAGATCGTGTATCCGATTGCTTTCGTCAGGTGAACTCAGCAGCTTGAAGAAATTCCAGTTCTTCAGCCTGAAAGCGGGATAACGGCTTTCCAGCAACGCCACCACGCGGGCGGCATCATCCGGCTTGCCGAGCGCATGATAGGACGTTGCCAGCCAGGATAACACCGGCGGGCCGGCAGGGCCTTGCCGGCCGATATTATCCTCAATGGCCTGTACCGCGCCGGCATAGTCCCGCGCCAGAAACAGCACGCCGCCAAGCAGGTTGAGGTAGGGGCTGTTGACAAACTGTGGGTTCAGACGAATAGCCCGTTCGATCGGCTCGGAACCCTTTTCCGGCTGGCCCGCGAGACCCAGGGTGAAGCCTCGATAACAGTGGGCATCGGCATCATTGGGCTGGCGGACAACAGCCTCGTCCGCGGCGACGACCGCCTCTTCGTGTCTGCCTTGCAGCTGTAAGGCTAGGGCGAGTGACGTGTAGGACAGGGCAAAGCCGTCATCAAGCGCAATTGCCTTGCGGGCGGAGGCTTCGGCCTGTTTGGCGGCGTCCGTGATGTCGCCATGGGCAAAGGCGACGGCAAAGCTGATCATCTGGGACACACCGGCGTAGCCGCCGGCAAACTCAGGATCCAACTCGATCACTTGTTCAAACATTTTCCGGGCGGCCGCAATGCGCTCGGCCACCGGTGGATAGGGTGCCGACTTCGCTTGCACGAACAGCTCGTAAGCCTCCAGATTACGGGTATGGACCTGGCGCAGCCGTTCCTCTTCCTCGCCGCTTAAATGCACCGCCAGGGCCGAAACAACCTTGGCGCCGACATCGTCCTGTAACTCAAAGACGTCTTCGACCGAACCATCATAGCGCTCGGCCCACATGTGGCCGCCGCTGGAGGCGTCGATCAGCTGTACGTTGATGCGGACCCGCGAACCCGCCTTGCGCACGCTGCCTTCCACGATATAGCGCACGCCCAGGCTGCGCGCCGCCTCACGGACATCGACCGCCTGCCCCTTGAAGGTGAAGGAGGAGTTGCGCGCGACCACGAATAGGCCGGAGATTTTCGACAGATCGGTGATCAGATCCTCGGTCATGCCGTCGGCGAAAAATTCCTGCTCCGGATCGCCGGACATATTGTCAAACGGCAGCACGGCGATGGAAGGCTTGTCGGGCAATGCCAACGGCTCGGCTTCCGGTGCTTGCTGGGTGGGTATTTGCCCAGCAACGTCCGGCCATTGCCATACTCGGATCGGCCGGGAAATATTTTTGGCTTCATGCTCGCCGCCATCCCGCCATGTCACATCGAGACGGTCGCGGACCTGCCGGTAGGCATCATCCGACAGGCTGACGCCGCCGGGTTCGGCCAATGGTTCGATGCGGGCCGCGATGTTGACGCCGTCGCCAAAAATATCATCGCCTTCAATGATCACGTCACCCACATGGACGCCAATACGCAAGCGAACCGCGCGGGCATCGTCGATGCCCTGGTTCCGTTCCTCCATGCCGCTTTGTACCGCCATGGCGCAGGCGACGGCGGCGACCACGGAGGGAAACTCCAGAAGCAGGCCATCGCCCATGGTTTTTACAATCCGGCCGCCGTGTTCGGAAATCTTCGGATCGATCAACTCGTCCCGGTGCTGGCGCAACGTCGCAAGCGTGCCGACCTCGTCCGTGCCCATAAGGCGCGAATAGCCCACGACATCCGCCGACACGATTGCCGCCAATCTACGTTGTGTTATTTCCGACATGGGCGCAGTCTAGCCGTGGCCGCCTTGAGAATCCATGCGGTTTAACAGCCTCCACTTGCAAACCGATGGCGGCGTTATGTCTCATCGCGACGCCGGCCCGCTTATTGTAGCTAGCGCAGAAATATCCATTCCGAAGTTTCATCATGGGGGAGTCATCATGACCGCCGCGCAATCCGTCGAAGTCGACTATTTTTCCGATGTACTCTGCGTTTGGGCCTATTGTGGCGATGTGCGCATCGCCTACCTAAAGGACCAGTTTGGTGATCAGGTCGTGATCCGCAGCCACTATTTCTCTCTGTTCGGCGATGCCCATGGCCGGATCGGCGGCCTGTGGGCGGAGCGGGGCGGCCTGCCGGGTTTCGGCGCCCATGTAGCCGAGGTTTGTGGCCAATGGGATCACATTGCCCCGGCGCACGATGGCCTTTGGCGGGAGGTCCAGCCAACGACATCGATCATGGCGCATGTAACGTTGAAGGCGGCGCAGCTGCATGAAAGCGCCGCCGGTCCGGGAATGGCGACGCCAAAGGCCGACGCCCTGGCGCAGCGGGTCCGCGAGGCGTTTTTCGCACAAGGCCAGGACATCTCCGATCTGACGGTGCTGCGCCGCCTGGCCCAGGACAATGGCCAGGACTGGGCAGAGGTTGCCGCCTATATCGAGGACGGCCGGGCCCATGCCGCCCTGCACAACGACGAGCTGGAAAAGGAGCGCCTGCAGATCAGCGGCAGCCCGACCCTGGTGATGAACGACGGTCGGCAAAAGATCTATGGCAACGTCGGCTACAAGGTCATGGAAGCCAACGTGGCGGAGCTGTTGAGCAATCCAAAAAGCGGCGATGCAAGTTGGTGTTAAGATCAGCGGTAGGGAAAGCAGTCCGCCCGCTCAAGGGCCAGACCGAAATGCTGGCCCAGGGTCTGGATGGCCGCTTCATGATCCCCATAGGGATCACTATTTTCCGTCCCCACGATGATAATCCTGAAGCCGGGCGCCTGTTCGCCGCCAGGCGGCAGCATGGCTGTGGCCAAGCCATCGCCGTTCCGGTCCCTCAGGGTCAGAAACAGCGGCATCTGGCGTTGTAGGTGCGCCGCTAATCCGATGTTCTGTTCGATATAGACGCTTGAAGTCGGCTTGTAGCTGGCCTTGGCCTTGTCCTGGGCCAGTCTGAAATGCTTCGCCACCGCGTGCTGCATCAGGGCGGATTCCTGTTCCGCCTCCACCTCGGTTTCCATGCGGAACCAGGTTTTGCCATTTTCCGCATCGCAAACGAATTTCATGGCGCCATCCCCATTTATCGCCAATGGCTTTTGCGGCCCATCAAAGTGTACCCTAGCCTGTCGAACCATTCCACAGGGGAGAGGCCCATGACCTACACCGTAATCGCCCGCTGCGCCCAAACCGGCCAGATGGGTATCGGCATCGCAACAGGTTCCCTGGCCGTGGGGGGCTATTGCCCCGCCATTCGGGGCGGCCTGGGGGCTGTTTCGACCCAGGCGTTCGTCAACCTGAAGCTGGGAACCCTGGCCATGCGGCTGTTGGAGCAGGGCTTCGCGCCAGCCAAGGTTATGGCCGAACTGGCGGACGACGACCCGGAGATTGCCTACCGCCAGGTCGGCATTGTCGATGCCGCGGGCGAGGTGGCGGTGCATACGGGCGAGAACACGCGGCCCTGGTCGGGACATGTTACGGGGCCGGGCTATGTCACCATGGGTAATGTGCTGGCCGGCGAAGGTGTCGTCGCGGCGATGGCGGCGGCGTTCGAGGATAATGCCGACCAGGTCTTGGAAGAGCGTCTGTTGCGCGTACTGGAAGCAGGCCGCGATGCCGGCGGGCAGCAGGCAGCTGACGGCAGGCACCTGCCCGAACGTTCGGCCACGGTGATTGTTCACGGGCACCGCGATTATGGTCATATTGACCTGCGGGTGGATGCCCACGAGACGGCGGTGGAGGAATTGCGCCGGGTGTATGGCGTCTACAAGCCCTACATGCCGTACTACCGGATGCGCCATGAAAATCCGGCGGAAACGCCGGCTCAGGATGTCTGGGCCCGGGAAAATATATAGCTGAAAGTAGAGCTGATTTCGCCATTTCTTGAGGTAAGTCAAGGCAGCGGAACTCGTCGGATAGCACTCTTGATCCATCATCATTACAGAGTGGAGAGGCGGTCATGTCACATGTACCTCACGAATTGGCGGAAGAATTTCCGGCGGACACGGACAAGATTCATGCGCTTAATCAGAGCGACAGTCATTTCTCCAAGCTGACCGAGCAATACCATACGGTGAACCGGGATATTCACCGGATCGAAACCAATGTCACGCCGGCAGACGAAGGCTATGAAAAACAGCTGCGTCGGCAACGATTGGCCCTGAAGGATCAGATCGCGGTTTATTTGACGAAACCCTGACGCGGCTATGAAGCGGTCACGAAGCCATGGAATTCATAGATATCGTGGCTTTGGATGTTGCTGAAACCGGCGCCGCTTAGATGGGCTTTGATCGTGGCCTCGGGGACGCGGCGGCCCTTGGCGGGGCTTTTGCCGTTTTCCTCGTCCTTCCAATCGATCACCGCGACGGTGCCGCCGGGCGCCAATAGGCGGCGGCATTCGACCATCAAGGGCTCCGGCGCATCCAGTTCATGATGCAGCTGCGCCATGGTGATGAAGTCGGCGCAGCCGTCGGGCAGACCAATGGCGCTGGGCTGCATCAACAGCGCTTGCAGATTATCCAGTCCCTGGGCCGCCGCGTCCTGGGCCAGAAGGCCGACCATGCCTTCCAGGATATCGCAGCCATAGGCCTTGGCTCCCGGATAGGCCTTGGCGAAGGGCAGAGTGAGAAAGCCCACGCCGGCGCCAATATCGACCAAGGTGCAATTGGGGCCTGGTTGCAAGACCTGCCAGATCCTGGCCGGGTCGAAATAGGCCAGCCGATCCGGGCTGCGCAGCCGCCCGATCCGGCCTGGATCCATACCCAATAAATCCGCCATGATTTTCTATCCCCCCTGATTCCCCACCTTCTGATTCCCCTGGGCTCAGTTTAGCACGGGTGCGATTTCAAGTATTGCCATGACCCCGGCTTCGGCACGACAATAGCCGCCTGCATTCGAGGAGAGAACCGCATGTCCAATTTCGATCTGTTGATCCGCAACGGCACCGTCGCCACCGCCGCCGACACCTTCCAGTCCGATGTCGCCATCAAGGATGGCCGGGTGGTGGCCCTGGGCCATGATCTGGGCACGGCGGATCAGGAAATCGATGCCGCCGGCAAGCTATTGTTGCCAGGCGGCGTTGAAGGCCACTGCCATATTGAACAGATTTCATCCTCGCGGGTGATGACGGCGGACGATTTTTACTCCGGCACCGTGTCCGCCGTGTTCGGCGGCACCACCACGGTGATCCCGTTCGCGGCGCAGCAAAAAGGCGACAGCCTGCGCCAGACGGTGGAGGACTATCACGCCTGTGCCGGACCCAAGGCGGTGATCGACTATGGCTTTCACCTGATCATCTCGGACCCCTCCGACCAGGTCATCGGCCAGGAGCTGCCGGCCCTGATCAAGGACGGCTATACCTCGTTCAAGGTCTATATGACCTATGACGATTTGCGCCTGGATGACTATCAGATGCTGGAAGTGCTATCCGCCGCACGGCGCGATGGCGCCATGGTCATGGTGCATGCGGAGAACCATGACATGATCCGCTGGCTCAGCGAAAAGTTGCTGGATGCCGGCCACTGGCAGCCGCAATACCATGCCATCAGCCACTCCCGCGCCGGTGAGGGCGAGGCGGCGCACCGGGCCATCGCCCTGTCGCGGCTGATGGATCAGCCGATCCTGGTGGTGCATGTTTCGTCGGAAGAGGCGATGGATGAAATCCGTCTGGCCCAGGACAAGGGGCTGAAAATCTTTGCCGAGACCTGTCCCCAGTACCTGTTTCTGACGGCGGAGGATTTGGAGCGCGACGGCATGGATGGGGCGATGTTCTGTTGCAGCCCGCCGCCCCGCGATGCCAAGGATCAGGAGGCCATGTGGCGCGGCCTGGCCAATGGCACCTTCACGGTCTTCTCCTCCGACCACGCGCCCTACCGCTATGACGAAAGCGGCAAGCTGGCGGCGGGGCCACAGCCCACTTTCAAACAAATCGCCAACGGCGTGCCGGGCATCGAATTGCGTCTGCCGCTGCTGTTTTCCGAAGGCGTCGGCAAGGGCCGCATCGATCTGAACCGTTTCGTCGCCCTGACCGCCACCAACGTCGCCAAGCTGTATGGCGTCTATCCGCAAAAGGGCACCATCGCGGTGGGTTCGGATGCGGATATCGCCATTTGGGACCCGGATCTGGAACAGACCATCGACCATGCCATGCTGCATGACCAGGTGGGCTACACGCCCTATGCCGGCATTGAGCTGAAGGGTTGGCCGACGACCGTATTGAGCCGGGGACGCATCGTCGTGTCGGACAATGAATTGCATGCTGAACGGGGCAGCGGGCAGTTCCTGGCCCGTGCGGTGTCCGAGGCTTCCCAGCCTCTGAACCGGTTGGAGCCCGAGATGGACCCGGCCCGCAACTTCGGTGCCGAGCTGCTGGGCCGATGACGGGCAAAACCATCAACGTCAACGGCCGCGCCTATGCCTGGCCAGACAGGCCGGTGGTGGTGTTGTGCATCGACGGCTCGCAGCCCGGCTATATCGAAGCGGCGGCCGAGGCTGGCGTGGCGCCGTTCTTCGCAGAGGTATTGCAAACGGGTACCAACCGTTTGGCCGATTGCGTGGTGCCGTCATTCACCAACCCCAATAATCTGTCTATCGTTACGGGCGCACCGCCCGCCGTGCACGGCATTTGCGGCAACTACTTCCTGGACCCCGAAACGGGGGGCGAGGTGATGATGAACGAGCCGCGCTTTCTGCGCGCGCCGACATTGTTTCAGGCCTTTCAGAATGCGGGTGCCGCGATCGTCACCATTACCGCCAAGGACAAGCTGCGCGGCCTGTTGGGCCATGGCTTGGAGATGGGCGAAAACGGCATTTGCTTTTCCTCGGAGCTGGCGGATCAGACCAGCATGGCCGAACACGGTATCGAGGGGGTGCCGGAAATGGTCGGCCTGGAGGTGCCGGACGTCTACAGCGCCGAATTGAGTGGCTTTGTCCTGGCTGCTGGCGTCAAGATCATGGCGTCCCGGCGGCCGGAGCTGATGTATCTCTCCACCACCGACTATATCCAGCACAAGCATGCACCCGGCACGCCGGTGGCCAATGAATTCTATGCCCTGCTGGACGGCTATCTGGGGCAGTTGGACGCCATGGGCTGCACCATCGTGGCCACCGCCGATCACGGCATGAACGCCAAACACGACGAGGCCGGCCAACCGCGCGTAATTTATCTGCAAGGCCTGCTGGATGACTGGCTGGGCGAGGCGGCGGCGCGGGTCATCCTGCCCATCACCGATCCATACGTGGTGCATCACGGCGCCCTGGGTTCGTACGCCACAGCGTATCTGCCGGATGGCGTCGATGCCACCGAGATCGCGGATCGTTTGCGCGCCATCCCCGGCATGGAACTGGTGCTGGACAAGGCGGCGGCGGCGGAACGTTTCGAATTGCCCCCCGACCGGCTGGGCGATCTGGTGCTGGTCTCGACCCCCGATCATGTTCTGGGTACGGCTGCGGAGCGTCACGACCTGAGCGGTTTGGAAGAGCCCCTGCGCTCCCACGGCGGCATTTCGGAACAACGGGTGCCATTGTTGATGAACCGCCCCACGGACCTGGCCGAAGGCCACGCCCTGCGCAATTTCGATGCCTTCGACCTGGCCCTCAATCACGCGGTTTGAGCCCGGCCTCTAGGGTGGGATGTATGCATCCAATTCAACGGCGAAATCCTTGTCGGCTTGGGTCGGGTTTGCGCTCCTCTCCCGATAGTATTCGGCTCTTCTTTTATATTGTACGAGCAAGAAGGTACCGGGGCTGGCAACAACATTTCCCCGTACGGTGCCGTCGATGAGCAAGCCCTCCATTTCAGCGGCGTCCTTGACTGAACTGGTGCCCGTGAATGTCATGCCGCCGAAAATACCCGGATGCCAGGATATCCGTAGCCCATCGAGTTCCCCTTGCGCGTAGCCGGGCACCTTGGCATCAATCTGTGCACGCACGTGTGCATGGATCTCTCCAATACCAAAAACCATGGTTGCTCCCCCAGATGATATGCAATCATTGGAAGTAAAAAACATTGGTTTTCTCGTGTCAAGAAAGATTATGGAAAATATATCCGCGAAATTGGGAAATGGTGAAGCATGATGGGCTAAATGATGGCTGAATCTTGGAAGGCATAAGTTTGACGATTGGTAGCATTCCCTCTTTTCGAGCCTGACCAGGCGGTATGAACTTGCGGCATGGGGGATTTTCGCGGAACCTGTGTTTAGTAGACGTGCTCTAGGCAACTGTTGCTGAAAAGTGAAGGCCGCATGACGAAATATCAAAGCGATGTTGTAATAATCGGTGGCGGTATAGCCGGGATCGTTACCGCCCTCGAATGCCTGGAAGGCGGCAAGTCGGTCACTGTTCTCGACCGGGACGCGGCGGAAAATTTTGGCGGCCTGGCCAAGGAATCCTTTGGCGGCATGTTCTTTGTCGACAGCCCGTTGCAGCGCAAATCCAAGATTGTCGACAGTCCTGAACAGGCTTTCAGGGACTGGTGCAGCTTTGGCGAAATGTCGCCCGCCGACGGCCTGGCTTATCAATGGGCCCAACGCTATGTGGAACGCACCACGGCCGAAGTGCATGATTTTCTCACCCCCATGGGCATCGGCTTTCTGGCCGTATTGGGCTGGGTGGAACGGGGCCTGGAGCACAAGGGCAACTCGGTGCCGCGCTTTCACATGGTCTGGGGTACCGGGCACGAGCTGGCGACGGTGTTGGCAAAACGTTTGCAAGGCCATTCCCGGGCTGACCGCCTGACCCTTGTGTTTGGCCAGCGTGTCGAGGAACTGATCAAGACCAATGGCCGGGTCACGGGTTGTCGTGGCATCGATGAGGCCTCCGGTCAGGCTTTCGAGGCGGCGGGCGAGGCGGTGGTCGTCGCGGCGGGGGGCAGCAACGGCAACGACGGCTTTATCCGTGAACATTGGCATGGTGATTGGGGCACCAGCCCGCCGGAGACAATTCTCAACGGCTCCCACAAATTCGCCGACGCCACATTGCACCATGCGGCGGCGGCGGCGGGAGGCAATTTGGTAAACCTGGACCGCAACTGGAACTATGCCGCCGGCATCCACCATCCGCGCCCGCGCAAGCCGCGCCATGGTTTGTCCCTGGTGCCGTGCAAAACGGCGCTGTGGTTGGATGCGGCGGGGCGGCGGATCGGGCCTAGGCCGTTGATCGCCGGCTTTGATACCCGCGAAGTCATCCGGCGGATCTGCCAGAATGCCGAGGCCAAGGGCCTGCCGAAATATTCCTGGCAGGTGATGAACCGCAAAATCATGTTGAAGGAATTCGCCGTCTCCGGCGCCGAATTCAATCACGCCATCCGGGAAAAGAGCAAACTGGGCCTGTTGCGCCAGTTGCTGTTCGGCTGCGGCCCCCTGGTTGATGAGACGATCAGGGATTCCAGTGATGTGGTCATGGCCGCGAGCGTGCCGGAGTTGGCCGCGAAGATGGATGCTCTGGACCCCGGCGTGGAAATCGATGGTGCCGGCATGGCCGCCGACATCGCCGCCTTTGATGCCGACATGTCAAAAGGTAGCGGCAATTTCTCGGACGAGCAGATCAAACGCATCGTTGAATTGCGCCAATGGAAGGCCGACAAGATACGGACCTGCAAGTTCCAAAAGATTGACGAAGCCAAGGCGGGGCCGCTGGTGGCGATCCGCAGCTTCATCATCAGCCGCAAGGCCCTGGGCGGGATCGAAACCGACCTGGACTGCCGCGCTGTTGATGGCAGCGGTGCGGTGCTGGAGGGGCTGTATGCGGTGGGGGAGGCGGCCGGTTTCGGCGGCGGCGGCATGCACGGGTTGCGCGCCTTGGAAGGGACGTTCCTGGGCGGCTGCGTCTTTTCCGCCCGCATGGCGGCCCGCGCCATCGTGCATGGCAGCTCCGGCGCGGGAGCGGGCCAGTGAGGAAAACTGGCACGGAGTTAACGGTTCACGCCCTGCGCAACTTCGACGCCTTTGATCTGGCCCTCAATCGGGCGCTTTGAATATTGCCGGCGATTGCACCACCAGCCACCAAATCATGCTCAATGGCCGGCCTCGTCGAGGACCGCCTGGGCCTTGAGCAATGGCTTGCTGCCATGCCCCTCGCTAAACCCGGCGAGCAATTCGCGTAAC
>CAYWYB010000015.1:0-30605 GCA_964462145.1 uncultured Rhodospirillaceae bacterium | reverse complement strand
GAACTGTACGGCGGCAAGGGGCAGGGTTTTGTGCTTGATGGCCATCACCATGTCATGCTCGTTGCGGGCGATAACGTCGAGCTCCTCCGGGATCTTCTCGGACACGGCCAGCAGGGAATGATAGCCGCCGACCCGGCAATCAGCCTCAATGCCGTCAAAAATGCCGCTGCCGTCATGGCTTAGTTGCCAATATTTGCCGTGGCGGGGTTCGTCCATGATTGTCAATTCACCGCCAAAGGCCTCGACCATGCCTTGCAGGCCGAGGCAGATGCCGAATTGCGGGATGCCCAGGTCGGCCACCTTGCGCACCATGTCCGGCACACCGAAATCCTTGGGCTGTCCCGGGCCCGGCGAATGGATCACCAGGTCCGGTTTTTCGGCCAGGGCGGCCAGGGCCGGGGCGCCGTGACGGAAGGTTTTGACGTCCGCGCCGGTCTGGCGGAAATAGTCGGCCAGGGTATGCACGAAGCTGTCTTCGTTATCGACCATGATGATGGAAACGTCGGTATATTTTGGCTGTGCCGGCGCCTCGATCACCTCCGGACCTTTGGCACCAAGAGAGGCGACGGCCTTAAAGAATGCCGTTGATTTTATTCTGGTCTCCTCCTCCTCCTCGGCTGGGACGGAATCCCAGACCAGGGTGGCGCCGACCCGGTAGTCGGCCCGGCCGTTTTCCAGATGTACCGTGCGGATAGTGATGCCCGTATTGACCGTGCCCGAGAACATCAAGGCGCCTATGGCACCGCCGTACCAACGCCGGGGCGAGACCTCCACATCCTCGATGATCTCCACCGCCTTGCGCTTCGGCGCGCCGGTCAGGGTGACGGCCCACATGTGCGAGAGGAAGGCGTCGATGCCGTCAAAGCCTTCCCGCATGCGGCCTTCCACGTGATCGACGGTGTGAAACAGCCCGGCATAGCGTTCGATGGCGCGCCGGGCCAAAAGCTTGATGGTGCCGGGCCGGCAGATCCGCGATTTGTCGTTGCGGTCCACGTCCGTGCACATGGTCAGCTCGACCTCGTCCTTCCAGGAATTGTACAGCGCCAGGATACGCTCGGCATCTTCCATGGCATTCTCGCCCCGCCGCGCGGTGCCCGAGATCGGCGAGGATTCCACCCTGTCGCCATCCACGCGCACGAACATCTCGGGCGAGGCGCCGATCAGCTGTTCGTCGGCGAACTGGAAAAAGAATTCGTAGGGCGAAGGGTTGATGCGCTGCATCAAACGGAACATCTCGGACGGCGGGCCGTGATAGGCGGTCTGATATTTGCGGCTCAACACCACTTCGAATATATCGCCCACGCGAATGCGTTCGCGGGCACCGTCCACCTTGCCCATATAATCTTCCGGGCTGTGATCCGAGGTGATGGCGCCATCGGATACCATATTGGGGCTGGACGGCTGGGTAACGCCCGTGAAGGCGGTTTCGCCCATGCCATGGGTGGTCAGGGCACGGCGGGTGAATTCATACTCGTAGGCGAAGGCGACTTCCAACCGGCGGTCCATCACCATGATCCGGTCGGGCAGATACAGGTGCAGCAGCTTGTCATCCTCGGTCCGGGGCATGGACAGGGGCATCTGCTCGAACTCGTAAATCAGATCGAAGCCAAAGGCGCCCCAGAGGCCGAGGAAATCGTCGCTCATACCGTTGAATTCGGCCATTAGCGCCCGAATAGGCGTGAATGTGGACGGCTGCCGGCTGCGCTCTTCCTCGGCGAACATACGGTCCGGGCGGGCCACGCTCAGGATCAGGTCTTTCTCCGTCTCCGATTTCAGCTCAATGTCCGGGTCTTTCAGCAATAAGGGCTTCAACATGGCCAGCAGCGGCACGCCGCGCGGGTTCAGGGCCGACAGGCGAAACTGTTCCGCGTGGGCGACGATCTCCAACGGCGGATCAATAAAGCCGAATTCCCAGCGCGAATAGCGGTCCTGATCCTCGACGCCGGATGACAGGAAGGCACCACGGGTGTTGTTCAGGGCGTCGACCATGAAGTCGATACCGCGTTGAAAATCGATCTTCCGCTCGATACGGTCGATCACGATACCGGAGAGTGAGACGAATGAGTAATCGGTCATGACAGGGTTTCCTGTTGGCTTTGTTACGCTGCCGGGTCGCCTAGATGCCTAGATAAGCCACGGCGCATGATTCGTTGAGGAAATTGAAATACGTCAGATTAGGTGGCGGCGCTAATGCGTGGATACCCAGCCGCCGCCCAGGCAAGCGGAGAGCTTCACCAAAGAAAGGCGATGAATTTTGGCGGATGCTGCTCCGCGACCGATGTGCGCTGGCGTTTCATTGTGCGGCGACGCTAGCACGGTGCCTGCATGGTGGTAAACTAAAATCATGAACACCACCTCGCTACACGAAACCTATCAGCGCACGCCCTACCCCAGCCGGCCGGTGCCATTGTCGCATCCCGATCACCTCTACGTGGTCGGGCGTTTGCATGGCCTGACGCCGGCGCGGGTCGCGGGCGCCAGGGTGCTCGAACTGGGCTGTGCCTCGGGCGGCAAACTACTGCCCATGGCCGCTTCGCTGCCCGAGGGGGAGTTCGTCGGTATCGATTTGTCGGAACGGCAGATCGAAATGGCGCAGGCGGGTGCCACGGCGGGCGGCCTGGATAATGTGCAATTTCTGGCCGGCGATGCGTTGTCGTTGCTGGCGGGCGGCAACGTAGGCCTGGGCCAATCGTTCGACTATATCGTCCTACATGGCCTGTATTCCTGGGTGCCGTTGGATGTACAGGCCGCCTTGCTGCCCTTGTGCCATCGCCTGCTGTCCGAACATGGCATCATTTATATCAGCTACAACACCTATCCCGGTTGGCATGGCCGCGGTCTGGTGCGCGAATTGATGCTGCGCGCCACCTCCCGTTCGGCAAATGAGGCCGAACAGGCCGCCATGGCGCGCGCGGCCCTGGATGATCTGATCGCCGCCTATGCCCAAAGCGGCGATGCCAATGCCGCGTTGCTGGCGGAGGAAAAGGTGCGGGTCGATGATATGGAGGACTCCTTCCTATTGCATGACCTGCTGGAGGTGGAAAACCATCCCGTCTACCTCGACCAGTTCCTGGCCCGCGCGGATGAGGCGGGATTGCAGTTTGTTTCGGAAGGCAATGTGGCGGCCAGCCGGGAGGAGAACTTCTCGCCCGAGGCACGGCGGCAACTGGCCGCCATCATCGATCCCGTGGCCCGGGAACAGCGCATAGATTTTCTCTTGAACCGTAGTTTCCGGCAAACATTGTTGTGTTCGAAGGCGGCGGTGGTGCGCCGCCAAATTGCGCCGGAATGGCTGGCCGGTCTGTATCTGGCGTCGCCCGTACGGCCCATGGGCCCCGATGCCAACGGCACGCCGGGCGAAGCCTTCTTCGCCACCCCCGATGGCGGCCGTTTCGGCATGACGGCGGGCAACGCCATTGCCGCCCTGAATAATCTGGCTCTGGCCTGGCCGGATTTTCTGGCCATTGAGGAACTGGCCGGGAAGGTGGGCGACGGTGCCATCGTGGCGCAACTGGTCATTGACCTGTACCCGCGGAACTGGATTGATCTGCTGCCCGGCCCAGCCGTTCACACCACCATGCCGGGCCCGCACCCAATGGCGACGGCCCTGGCGCGCTGGCAAGTTGGGCAAGGCGTCCACGTAACTGACCTACGGCACCGCAGCGTGACGATTACCGATCTTTTTACACGCCAGCTGCTGCCTCTTTTGGACGGTAAAACGGATCGCGTCGCGTTGCTGGCGGCCGCTGCCGGATTCGATCACCGCGAGCAACCCATGATCGCCAACGATGATCCGGAAACCCTCCTGGATGCTGCCCTGCACCAACTGGCGCAGCGCTGCCTGCTTGTCCAATAGGCTGGCGAGGGGCTATACCAGGCAATCCTAAATTTCATGGCAAGTAGCGGGAGTGTTGCCCTAATGGAGCCAAACGAGGTCGATTGGACCGAGGCGAATTTTTCAGTATTGCGTGAATGGGGGGTGCGGCAGGTTGCGTATGTGCCCGACGCCGGTCATTCGGAATTAATCCGGCGCTGTGATGGTGCCGATGATATGCGCCTGGTGCCTCTGACAACGGAAGAAGAAGGCATTGCCGTCCTGGCTGGTGCCTGGCTGGGCGACCAGCGCGGCGTGTTGTTGATGCAGTCGTCGGGTGTCGGCAACTGTATCAATATGCTGTCGCTGGCCCGGATCTGCCGCTTTCCCTTGTTGATGCTGGTGACCATGCGCGGCCAATGGGGCGAGTTCAATCCCTGGCAGGTGCCCATGGGGCAGATGACGCCAAAGGTGCTGGCGGACGCCGACAGCCTGGTTTTTCCCGTCGAGGATCCGGCCAGGATGGGCGAGACGGTGGCGGCGGCGGCACGCATGACATTCGAGGGCCCGGCCCAGGCCGCCGTGCTGATCGGCCAAGGGGTGATTGGCGCCAAGAGTTTTGGGAAATAGGTCATGAGCAACGCAATGAATGGAACTCTCGATCGTAGCCGCGCGGCGGATTACCCCCTGCACCGGCGCGAAGTGGTGGCGCAATTGCTGGCCGACCGTGGCGACATGCTGGTGGTGGCCGGCCTTGGCGCGCCGGTTTGGGATTGCACCGCCGCCGGCGACCATCCCCTGACCTTTCCCCTGTGGGGTGCCATGGGCGGGGCGGCGGCCATGGGCCTTGGCCTGGCCATGGCCCAGCCCGAGCGCCGGGTCCTGGTGATTACCGGCGACGGCGAGATGCTGATGGGACTGGGCGCCTTGACTACCATCGGATCGCAACGACCTGATAATCTGGCTGTCGTGGTCTGCGACAATGAACGCTATGGCGAGACCGGCATGCAGTTGACGCACACCGCCGGCGGCGTCGACCTGCCGGCCATGGCCCTGGCCGCGGGTTTTGCGAGTGCGGCCGGCATCAGCTCCGACAACGAGTTCAAAGCCGCCCTGCCGGCGATCCGCAACGCCAAGGGGCCTAGCTTTTGGTCCATCAAGATCAAGGCGGAAGGCAACCCCATCGGCAGCATGCCGCCCAAGGACGGCGTCACCTTGAAGGACCGTTTCCGCGCCGCCCTGTTGGGTGCCGCTTAAATTCCAGACCGTGTTTAAGTCTAGGCGCGATTCAAAAAAAACGGGGCCGGTTATGAAACCGGCCCCGTTTTATCGTTTGCACGGGATGCCTCTAAAAGCGGTCTAAATCGAGGGCCAGCTACCCGCGCGACGGTAACACCACGATGGCGCTGCCCTGAATGGACAGCTCATCATCCTGCTGGTGGGCTTTTTGGCTGATTTCGACGCAATGGCGGCCCTGATCGTCGATGAATTTGTTGCTCACCTCGCCATTGATATACAGCACATCGCCCTCGGGGTTGTGACGGCGGATGCGGCATTTGTGGTTGAGCAGAAAACCGTCATCACCCATCCAGTTGGTGACGTGATGGGTTAGCCAGGAATTGCGCTCCGGTCCGTAGTCATAGGCGCCGGGCGCCCCGACCTCGGTGGCGAACTCGTTCTCCCAATGCACCCGCTCGGGACAATCGGGAATGTTAAAACGATTTGTGATGCCCAGACCGGGATGCTTGTGGATTTGCTGCCAGGCCAGCTTGTTGGCCTTGATGTAGAGGCCGCCCCAGCCCTGCGCATAGCAGATGAAGCCCGTAACAGTCATGGGGCCTTTCAGCTGCGTGGGCAGTTTTTCACCAATTGTTACGTCTTCGTAATAACGCGTTTCGGCGCCGCGTATCTCTTCCTGAGCATAATGGCGATAGATATCGACCAGTTCATCGTCGCTGTAGGTGAGCTGGCCTTTCTGTGCCGCCTTGTACTTGGTGCCGTCTTCCCGTGCCTTGTCGCGCTCGGTCCGGAAGCACCAGCTATCGGCGCTGCAAATGTTGTCGCCATCCTGGTTATAGAATTCCACGTGATAGATCTGCTGGATGGCACGGCCGGAGAACTGGGTGTCGTGGGGGATCAGTTCCTTGAGCCAGGCCTCGCAGTGAATTTCGTCATTGCGGCGGGTATTCTTGTGCCAGGTCCAATCCGCCCCGGCCCACATGGCGTGAATGCCCGGCAAGCCGCCCACATAGCCCGAGATGATCCGGTTGGTGGCGAATAGGAAGCTGGGCAGCGCGATCAAGCCGCCATATTGGGTCTTGGCCGCGTATTCGGGATCGCACCACAGCGGATTGTCATCGCCGATGCCATTGGCATAGTGGCGGATATTATCCCGTGTCGCCTCGTAACACCATGGCTCGGGCATGTTCTCGATCTTGACGCCAATGCGTTTTTGCAGATCTTCCAGGCCGCGTTCGGTAATCTTCGGGAAGCGTCCGCCACTTTCCTCGGTTTGGCTTTCATCATTCATGATCTAGTCTCCTCGTGCGGCCGCTTCGCGGTCCCGCAATGTTTTGCGATTAACTTTACCCGCCGGTGTCTTGGGCAGTTCGGTGGTGAATTCGACAATGCGGGGATATTCGTGGCGGCTGAGATTTTCCTGGGCGAATTTTTGCAGCTCCGCGACAAAGCCGTCATCCCCCATCCGGCCCGAAACGATGAAGGCCTTGACCACCAGGCCGCGGACTTGGTCCGGGTCAGGAACGCCAATAGCGGCGGCTTCCAGCACATCGTCGTGCTTCAACAAAGTATCCTCGATCTCCATGGCGCTCATGGTCCAGCCAGCCGAGATGATAACGTCATCGGCCCGGCCGCCGTGGAAATAGTAACCTTCGCTGTCTACATGGCCCCGATCCTTGGTGGGGAACCAGCCGTCCCGGCGCATTACCATGATCTCGCCGACCTCGTCCGGGGCGCATGCTTTGCCGTCCGGGTCCAGAATGGCGACCTCCTGCCCCGGCATGGGCATGCCCAGGGCGCCCAGCTTGGCCGGCAGATCAGCCGCGCCGGGATAGCTGCCCAGCAGTACGCCAACTTCCGTGGTGCCATAAAAACTGCCGGGATATTGACCGAATGTCTGCTTGGCCCACGCCGCTGTGTCCGTGTCCATGGGCTCGCCGGTAAAGCTGAGCTTCTCCAGCTTGAAGTTGTAGCGATCAGAGCTGCCGGCGTTTTTCATCATGCGGTAATGGGTCGCCGCGGCGGATAGATTGCTGATCTCGAACTCTTCCAGGGCCGTCATCAGGCGGTCGGGATCGAACTTGCCGGCATAAGAGGCCGTGGTAACGCCCAGGGCATGGGGCGACAGGGTGCCGTGCCACAGGCCATGGCCCCAGGCCGTCGACGAGGGACACATGAAGCGGTCGCCGGGCCGGATGCCTGTTCCGTACAGGGCCGCCAGCATGACGGTGACGATGGACTGGTGGCGATGCTTGACCGCGTCGGGTAACTCCCGCGTGGTGCCGGAGGTATATTGATACATGGCCATGTCGCGGCCATTCGTGGCCAGCTCGAACGGAATTTCGTAATTTTCCAGGCTGGCCATGAAGTCACTGTCGGCGATAATCGTATCGCAGCCGGCGTCCCCTGCCAGATCCGCCTTTTCCGGCGCCAGCAGCAACAGCTTGGGCTGGCAGTCATTCACGCGCAGGCGCAGGGCGTCGGGGCCGAACAGGGTAAACATGGGCACCGCCACGCAGCCCGCCTTCATGGCGCCATACAGGGCGACATAGAACGGTAACGACGGTTCCACCATCAGGGCCACCCGCTCGCCCGGCGCAATGCCCCTGGTGCGCAGGAAATTGGCGTAGCGCCCGGACCAATCCGACAGATCGCCAAAAGTATAACTTTCCGAGCCGCCAGTCCCCACTGCGATCCGCACAGCCATGCGGTCGCGGGGATGACGCTCCAGACATTCGTGGGTGATATTTATGGCCGCGCGGTCGCCATCAAACAGCGCCCACAGGGCATCCTTGGAACAATGGCGCTGGGCATCGGCATAGGAGGTGTAATCTGTCAGCTTGGGCATGAATTAGCTCTGGCGCCTTGGGTGAAGTGACGGACCGAGCATCATGGAATCGGTTAAAATTGTCAATCTACAAGTTTATTGTCTATAGACAATTATATTGAGAAAAAATGTAAACTCTGAGGCGGCGGTAACACTCGCGCCCGCCGCGTGCTATGACAGAGCCATGACAGAGCCAATACAAGACCAGGAACCCGGCGCCATAGCCGCTGTACCCGAGGGCTACCAGCCCTTTACCCATAGCGGACCGTTTGGCGATTGCATCGGGCCGTTTTATTTTCGCCGCCGGCCAACGGGAGGCTTCCGCTATGCCTTTCAGACCGGCGCGCTGCATGCCAATCCCAATGGTGTGACCCACGGCGGCGCCCTTTATTGTTTCGCCGATCACATTACGGGCCATGCGGTGGTCAACGAAACCGAGCGCATGTGCGCCACCATCAAATTCAAGGTTGAATACCTTGCCTCCGCGCCCCTGGGCACCTTGATCGAAGCCGAGGTGGATTTGCTGCGCATCACCCGGACGGTGGTTTTCCTGCGCCTGCGCCTGTTTACGGGCGACCGCACCTTGATGACGGCGAGCGGCGCTTACAAGCTGTTTGCCCCCTTCAAGCCCGGCCAGGGTGGCGCCGCCAAGCCGGCCGGTGCGCCGGCTGACGATATCAGGCTGCCGGTACCGAATGGCTTTCAACCCTTTCCAAATCAGGCCGCCTTTGCGGAACTATGTGGCCCGACCCACTACAGCCGTCCGCCCGAGGGCGGCTTCCTGAACGGCTTTCAGGCCCGTCCCCTGCACGACAATACCAATAGAATAGTGCATGGCGGCGTGCTGTTCTCCTTCGCCGACGACATCATGGGGCGGGCCAGCTCCGGCGCATCGCGGCGCTTTACGACAACAGTGGCGCTCAGTGTGGAATATCTCGACTCCGCGCCCTTGGATGCTTGGATCGAGGGCACGACCGAGATCAGCCATATGGACGATGAATTCGCCTTCATACGGGGCCGGGTCTACCATGGCGAACGGACGCTGCTGACCGCGGACGGCGTCTATAAACTATTGGGACCCTATAAACAGCCGGAGGTCGCGGCATGAGCAATGCCTTCAGCCATCAAACAATTGGCGCGGCACGGGTAACCCGGGTCGAGGAAATGGCGGGCCCGGCGTTTCGCCTTTCCACCCTGTTTCCGGACTGGGACGACGCGGTGTTTGAGGCGCACAAGGACTGGCTGGTGCCGAACTATGTCAATCCGGAGAAGATGACCGCGCTGCTGGCCATGCATTCCTGGGTCGTGCAATTGAACGGCCTGAACGTGCTGATCGATACCTGCATTGGTAACGACAAGGACCGCATGCCCATGGAGCGCTGGCATCATCACCAGGGTCCTTATCTGCAGCGTCTGGAAGAAGCGGGATTTCGGCCCGAAGATATCGACATGGTGATGTGCACCCATTTGCATGTGGACCATGTGGGCTGGAATACACGGCTGCGCGATGGCCGTTGGGTGCCGACCTTCCCGAATGCCAAATATGTCTTCTCCCGTGCCGACTATGAACATTACAAAGACCGCAGCGGCGACATGGATGCCGCCAGCTTCGCCGATTCCGTCCTGCCCATCGTTGAACACGGCCTGGCCGAAATGACCGAGGGCGAGCATCTGCTGGCCGATGGCTTGCTGTTGGAGCCCGCGCCCGGCCATACGCCGGGCCATGTTACCCTAAAGTTGGAATCGGGCCCGGAGGCGGCGATTTTTACGGGCGATATGCTGCATCATCCCCTGCAGGTTTATCTGCCCGATTGGAACAGCCGTTTCTGCATCCTGCCCGAGGAGGCAAGGGCCTCCCGGCGCCGGGTTTTGGATTATTGCGCCGATCGTGGCGCCCTGTTGATGCCGGCCCATTTCGGCACGCCCCATTGCTGTCACATCGACCGTGCCGGCGAGGCGTTTGCCTTGCGCTGGCATTACGGATAGCCGCCACATGCGATCAATGGTGATGCTGGTCACCGCGCCTGTCATGATCTTGCTATAGGCTTGATCAATAGCAATATTTCGGCTGTTGAGGCCGTTCGGAGGACGCAGATGAAATTCAATCTGAAAACAGCCTTGCCCGCCATGTGTCTGGCCTTGGCGTGCCTTTTCGCCGGGCCCGCGCAGGCCGGCCAGGTCGACATGACCGATGTCATCTTCAAGGAGGTGGAGAAGCGGCTGATCCGTGAGTATTACGGCGGGAAAAACCACGACCGTGATGATGACGGCAAGAGCCACGCCAAGAAGCGCGGCAAGGGTAAGCACGGTAAAAAGGGCAAGAAGGGTAAGGGCGGCTTGCCGCCCGGCCTGGCCAAGCGCAAACAGCTGCCGCCTGGTCTGGCGAAACGCAAACAGCTGCCGCCTGGTTTGGCCAAGCGTGGCCTGCCCAGTGATTTGAACGATGCCCTGCCGCCGCCGCCGCGCGGCACCGAGCGGGTCATCATCGACAACAACGTGGTGCTGATCCAAAAAGCGACCGGCATCGTGCTGGATATTTTGTTGGATGCGGTCGAGGGCGCCAAATAGCCTGCGAACCGGTTTCAGAGGAAGGGGAAGACAATGATCCGATATTGGAAACGCGTCTGCGCGTTGTTGATCGCGGTTCCGTTGCTGACGGGCTGTTTCGAGGATAGCAAGGCCGAGATTTTGGCCAAGGCCGAGAACGCTTCCGACAAGGCGGCCCTGACCGAGGCCTTGGGCAAGCCCGATAACATCGATAAGGTCGGTCCCTTGGAGACGTGGACCTACAATGCCTCCAACGGCACCGTGGAATTCGTCATAGCCGGCTCCACCGTGACCTTGCGCAAGACGGGCGATAGGACGGAATAGGCAACGCCGGGCCACGATGCGCAAAAGCTTTGATCTGCCCAATCAGCCTGGTGCCTACGCCTTGCTGATAAAGCTGTCCCGGCGGCTGAACCTGCCCATCGCGCGGCTGCATCGGCCGACCCTGGTGCCCGGTAACTATGTCTATTGCGGCAGCGCCCGCGGACCCGGCGGCCTGGCGGCGCGCGTTGGCCGGCATTTGCGCCGTGATAAAGCGATCCGCTGGCATGTGGACCATCTGACCACGAAGGGCCGGGTATTGGATGTGCTGTGTTTTCCCCAGGCGCCGGGCGCATCATTCGAACCGAGCCAATCGGAATGCGACATTGCCCAGCGGTATCTCCAATTACCGGGCGTATCCATGCCCGTCGCTGGTTTGGGCAGCAGCGATTGCCGAACATGCAGGTCTCATTTACTATTAGTGCCGACTAATTTTAAATTGACCGTCTGATTGTCCTTCGAAAGAGGCCGCGCAATGGCATCCTCCAGTTTCCCGCGCATACCGCTGGCGCATCTGCCGACGCCTTTGGAATTTTTGCCCCGATTGAGTGAACATCTTGGCGGGCCGCGCATTCTGATCAAGCGGGACGATTGCACCGGCCTTGCCGTGGGCGGCAATAAGACCCGCAAGCTGGAATATTTGATCGCGGAAGCTCAGGCCCAGGGCGCCGATACCGTTCTGACCATTGGCGGCGTACAGTCGAACCATGTGCGCCAGACCGCCGCCGCCGCCGCCCGCACCGGCCTGTCATGCCATCTGGTGCTGGCCCGCGCCGTACCCTGGGATGATCCGGCCTACGAAGTTTCCGGCAATGTGCAATTGGATCATCTGTTGGGCGCGCAAGTGCACCTGTTGCCCGCAGGCACCGACCGCGAAGCGGCCTTCCGCCGCATGGCCAGGGTGTTGCGGACCAATGGGCGAAAACCTTATGTCATACCGTCGGGCGGCTCCAACCCCACGGGTGCCATGGGTTACGTTACCTGCGCCGAAGAGCTGGAGGCGCAGGCCAGGGAGGCCGGAGAAAAGATTGATTACCTGATCCATGCCACGGGCAGCGGCGGCACCCAGGCGGGCCTGGTAGCCGGCTTTCATCAGCTGAACAGCGAAACCCAGGTTCTGGGCGTCGATATTACGGCGGATGCGGAGGAGATTGCGGCCAAGGTTTGGGACATTGCCCGTGAAACATCCGAGCAACTACAGCCGGAAAACGGTTTGCCCGAGGCGTCCGTGCAGGTCATCGAAGGCTATGCCGGTGATGCCTATGGCCTGCCCACGGAGCAGATGCGGACGGCGGTCCGTCAGGCCGCGCGGTTGGAAGGTATAATCCTGGACCCGGTCTATACGGGCAAGGCCATGGCCGGCTTGATCGGCATGGTGCGCCAGGGCCGCTTTTCCGCCGATCAGACCATTGCCTTCCTGCACACCGGCGGCATGCCGGGCCTGTTCGCCTATACCGAATATTTCCAGCAGGACTAAGACCCCGTACCGGCTGGCGGCGAGCCGGCGGACGACACCCACCCCGCAACGGAATTAACGACCCTGCCATGAACCTGACCGGGTTGAGCAGCGCGTCCTGCTAATGTGTAGGTTGCCTTGACCGCCGTGGTCGATTACGCTTCATCGTCATCTAAACGTAATGGGAGGCTAAAATGAAAAAATTTGGAATATTAAGGCCTTTGGTGGCGGGTGCGATCGCGGGGGCCATGGCCCTTGGGTTGGCCTCGGCGCCAGTGTCGGCCGGAATGGCAAAGCGGGAGTTCAAGGTGGTCGGCACCTGGGGCTTCCTGGATCATTGGAAAGAGCGTGAAGGTCCGTTCTGGAAAGAGCGTCTGCCGAAATTGTCGGGCGGTGCCTTGACCTCGAACGCCAAGTCGCTAACTGAATTGGGCCTGTCGGGCTTTGAAGTGATGCGCCTGTTGAAACTGGGCGTGTATGATGCGGTGCATGGCGTGACCACCTATGTGGCCCAGGACAGCCCCGCCATTGAAGGCGCTGATCTGTCCGGCGTTATTCAGGATCTGGATACCTACCGCAAGGCAAACGAAGCCTATCGCCATATTATCGCCCGTGAGTTCGAGGAGAAATACGGCGCCAAGCTGCTGATGATCTATGCCTGGCCCAGCCAACAGCTGTGGTGCAACCTTGGTGACAAGAGCATCAAGAAATTTGGCCTGCATCAGTTGAAGGGCAAGAAAATCCGCACCTATTCGACTACCCTTGGTGACTTCATCGAAGGCGTTGGCGGCTCCGCCGTGACTATCGCCTTTGCCGAGGTTGTCCCCGCGCTGCAAAAAGGCGTGGCTGACTGTGGCCTGACCGGTACGCTGCCGGCCTATAACGCCAAATGGTATCAGGTGGTGACCCATAATATCCGCATTCGCCTGGGCTATGCCTCCTCCTTCCTGGCCATGAACCTGAAACTGTGGAACAGCCTGGATGCCGAAACCAAGGCATTGTTCAACAGGGAACTGCCCAAGTTGGAAGACGAAATGTGGGCCGCGACCGCCGTCAACGACCTGCGCGGCATGAATTGCAACGCATCCGGACCCTGTGACGGCCCGACCGGCGGTATGATCCCGATTGAGCCGACGGCGGCTGACAAGGACATACTGAAAGGTGTCGTGGAGAACTTCGTCCTGAAGCGTTGGGCGAAGCGTTGTGGCACGCAGAAGTGCATTGATGACTGGAATGCCACGATCGGCAAGATCTCCGGTATGAAGGCGTCCATGTAGTTTTCGACACTAGACGTACGGGTTGGCGCCGCGTATTCAATGACGCGGCGCCAATTTCGTCATCCTCGGGTCTTCTCAAATTACAGACCAAGGAAGTAGATTATGCTTGCTAATATCCATGCCCGCCTGGAGCAAATCTCACGCGTGGCTGTCTGGATCGGCGGTGCCGCGTTAATGGCCGCCGCCTTCATGGTCACGGTCGATGTTCTGTGCCGAAAATTCATCGGAATAACGATGAGCGGCTCGGATGAATATTCAGGCTACGTATTCTCCGCCACCACGACCTGGGCCTATTCATTTTGTCTTTTGCACCGATCCAACGTACGGATCGACGCGCTTTACAGTCTTTTGCCAAGGCCGATTTCGGCCTGTCTCGATGTGGTGGGCTGCATTCTGCTGCTCTATTACATGTCGATCATGACGTATTACGCTGGTATCGCCTTTATAGATTCCTATGAAAATAACTCCGTATCGATTACCACCCTGGCCACGCCGCAATGGATACCGCAGCTGGCCTGGTTCGTGGGATTGGTATTGTTTCTCATCACTTTGGTTTTCGTTACGCTCTACACCCTTCTCGCCCTGTTGCAGCGCAATTGGGAGCTGGTTGGAAAAATCGCCGGCGTCCCGAGCATCGCGGATGTGATCGAGGAAGAAACCCACGGCCAGGACGTTGTATTGGCCACAGGCGAAACACTGGACAGGACGAAATAGTAACATGGCCATTGGGATTCTTATTGGACTACTCGTCCTCGTTCTGTCCGCCGTGCCCGTCGCGGCGGTGCTGGGAATATTGAGTTTCGTCCTCGATGAAATCGCCATGGACGGCAGATTGACGGCTGCCCTGGCGGAAATTTATTGGGAAAAGAGCAAGGAATTCATCCTTGTCGCCGTGCCCATGTTTATTCTGCTGGGCGAGATCATGCTCCGCGCCGGTATTGCCCGGCGCATGTATGGCGCGGTCATTCAATGGCTGTCCTGGCTGCCCGGCGGTCTGATGCATGCCAACATCGGTTCCTGTGCCATCTTCGCCGCATCTTCCGGGTCCTCCGTCGCCACCGCGGCGACCGTGGGCACTGTCGCCTATCCGGAAATCGAACAGCGAAAATACAACGAACGCCTATTCCTTGGCTCCCTGGCGGCAGGCGGCACTTTGGGTATACTGGTGCCGCCGTCGATCAACCTGATCATCTATGGGCTGTTGACCGATACCTCGGTGCCGGAGCTTTATCTGGCGGGTATTTTCCCCGGCCTCTGTCTCTCGGGATTGTTCATGCTGTCGATCATTGGCGCCTGCCTATACCGGCCCTCGTGGGGCGGCACCAAAATCGAAACCAACTGGGGCGATCGGATCAGATCCCTGCCGCATCTGTTGCCGCCGATCGTATTGTTCGTTGCCGTGGTCGGTTCCATCTACGGCGGCATCGCCACGCCGACCGAGGCGGCATCCATCGGCGTCATGGTGGCCCTGATCATTGCCGCATCGTTCAAGACCTTGAGTTTCAAGATGCTGCGGGATGCCTTTGAAGGCACCATGCGCACCACCGCGATGATCATGCTGATCGTGTTCGCGGCGATTTTTCTGAATTTTGTCCTGGGCTTCATGGGCATTACCCAGGCGATGTTGGAATTCATCGCCGCCATGGGCCTGACGCCGGTGCAGACGATCTATTTGATCGTGGTCTTCTATTTGCTCTTGGGCATGTTCATGGAAACCCTATCCATGATGCTGACCACCATTCCCATCGTCTTTCCCATCGTCATGAAACTGGGCGTGCCGGAATTCTCCGACGTTTGGTTCGGCATCCTGATTACGGTGCTGATGGAGGCGGCCCTGATAACCCCGCCCATTGGCGTCAACCTGTACGTGGTGCAGGGGATACGAACCCGGGGCGGTAAATTCAATGATGTCGCCATCGGCGCGATCCCCTTCGTGATCGCCATGTTGGCTATGATCGTGATCCTGATCAGCTGGCCGCAATTGGCGACCTGGCTGCCGAATTTGGTCTATCATTAGGAGCCGTAGGGCACCCGGGCATCCGTTGTTGTTTTAGATGGAGTAAACGATGGCCTGGATCATCGGTGTCGATGTCGGCGGTACCTTCACGGACTTTCATGTCTACGATGATGAAAGCGGCGAGTTGCGCCTGCACAAAACGCCGTCGACCCCGGATAATCCGGCCCGGGCGGTCCTGAACGGGATCAACGAACTGGCCAGCGGCAATCTGGACCTGAGCCAGGTCAGCCGCCTCTCCCACGGTACCACGGTCGCCACCAACGCCCTGATCCAGCGGCGCGGCGGCAAGGTGGCGCTGCTGGTCACCGAGGGTTTTCGCGATCTGCTGGAAATCGGCCGTCAGATCCGCCCGCACATGTTCAGCTTTCAACAGGACCATCCCACGCCTCTGGTGCCGCGCGAGCGCCGTTTCGAGGCCGCGGAACGTGTTCTCTATGACGGTTCTGTCCATCGGGAACTGGAGCAGGATGCCATCGACAGAGCCGTGGCCCAGGTGGCGGATAGTGGTGCCGATTGCCTGGCCATCTGCCTGATATTCGGCTTCATCAATCCCGATCACGAGAGGCGCCTGCGCCAGGCCCTGCATGAAGCCTTGCCGGATCTGCACATCTCCATCTCATCCGAGGTGCAGCCGGAATTTCGCGAGTATGAGCGGCTCTCGACCACGGTTCTAAACACCTATCTGCAGCCCATCATGGGCAGCTATCTGAGCGAGTTCGAGGATCAACTGACCAAGCTGATGCCCAATGCCGAACTGGGTATCAATCAATCCGCCGGCGGTCTGATGACGCCGGCGCGGGCGCGGCAACTGCCCATACGCACGGCGCTGTCGGGCCCTGCTGCCGGCGTTGTCGGTGCCATCGACGCGGCCCGCTCTGCCGGTTTGGCGAACGTCATTACCCTGGATATGGGCGGCACCTCGGCCGATGTCTGCCTGATCCGCGATCTGGAAGCGGAAATCGCCTACGACCGCTGGATCGAAGGCTATCCGCTGCGTCTGGCCAGTGTCGACGTCAATGCGGTTGGTGCGGGTGGCGGCTCCATTGCCTGGTTTGAACGGGACGGCCTGATGAAAGTGGGACCGCAAAGCGCCGGTGCCGTGCCGGGCCCGGCCTGTTACGGCCATGGCGGCACGGAGCCAACGGTCTCCGATGCCAATTTGGTGCTGGGCCGGTTATCGGAAAAGGGTCTCTTGGGCGGCGGCATGGCCTTGCAGGTGGACGCCGCCAGAGCCTCCCTGGCCGGGGCGGCGGAGCGCCTGGGTATGAGTGTCGAGCGCACGGCCCATGGTGTTCTGGGCATCGTCGCCGCCAACATGGTCCGTGCCATTCGTACCATTTCGGTGGAGCGCGGCCATGATCCGCGCGACTTCGTGCTGCTGCCCTTTGGTGGCGCCGGCCCGCTGCATGCCGCCGATGTTGCCCGCGCCCTGGGCATAACCCGGATGCTGGTGCCTGCTGCGCCGGGTATTCTGTGTGCCCGGGGCCTGGTGGTCTCGGATCTGCGCGAAGGTTTCGTGATCAGCCGGGTAACGCCGTTGGTGGCCGAGACCATGGCCGATCTGACCGCCAATCTGGCCGATCTGCGGCGGCAGGCGGCGGCCTGGTTCGAGACGGCGGCCATCGAGCGGGAGGCCCAGGCAACCATGTACAGCCTGGATATGCGCTACATCGGGCAGAATTACGAACTGGCGGTGGAACTGGATGATGCGCAGGCGCAACAGCCGGACCTGGCGGTGCTGGCGGAAAAATTCTTTGCCGCACACGAACGCAGCTACGGCTATCACAACCCCGCCGACCCGGTTGAAGTGGTGAACCTGCGCGTGACGGCGATTGGCCGCTTGGCGGCACCCGGCGATGGTGCCGCGACGGGGAATGAAGGTGCCGGCGTCGCGGCGGTGGCGGCGCATAACCGACCTGTCTGGTTTGACGGCGAGGCGCCTTTGGATACGCCAGTTTATGACCGGGCAAAATTGCTGCCAGGGCAGACGCTGGCGGGACCGGCGGTTATCGAGCAGTTGGACGCCACGACCGTGCTGGGCCCCGGCGATCACTGCCAGGTTGACGGCGCGGGTAATCTAATTGTGGAGCTGGCCCCATGACTAGTGTGACGCATGAGCACGCCGACATCGATCCCATCACGTTGGAAATTCTGCGTAATAGCCTGCGCTCAATCACAGATGAATCCTACATCGCCCTGACCAAGGCGGCCTATTCCACCAACATCAAGGAACGCCGGGATCATTCCATCGCCCTGACCGATGCCCAGGGCAGACTGGTTGTGCAGTCGGAAAACTCCCTGCCGATCCATCTTGCCTCCATGCTGGGCATGATGGAGCAGTTGCTGGAGAAGTACGCGGAGGCGGACTTCGCCGAGGGCGATATCTTCGTCGCCAACGACCCGTATGTGGCCGGCGGCACCCATCTGCCCGACGTCAATCTGGCCATGCCGGCCTTTGTCGATGGCAAGCTGTTGGGCTTCGTCTGCAATATCGCCCATCACGCGGATATCGGCGGCATGACCCCCGGCAGCATGGCCGGCGGCATGTCGGAGATCTATCAGGAGGGGCTGCGCATTCCCCTGGTCCGCCTGTTCAGGGGCGGTGAATTGGTGCAGGACATATTTGATCTGTTGCTATTGAACGTGCGCGTGCCCCACGAACGCCGGGGCGACTATTTCGCCCAGGTCGCCGCCTGCCGTCTGGGCAGCCGCCGCCTCGGCGAGATGGCCCAGCGTTATGGCGGAGACATGCTGGCGCGGTCGTTCGAGGCCATCATGGACCGGACCGAGGCGCGCCTGCGTGACAGCATCCGCGATGTGCCCGATGGCCGTTATGAATTCACCGATCTGCTGGACAACGACGGCATGGGAACCTCCGATATTCCCATTTCGGTGCGTGTCGATGTGGAAGGTGAAAACATTGCCATTGATTTCAGCGGCACCGGGGCGCAGATGAAGGGCAACTTCAACATGACCTTCAATGCCGCCCAATCGGCGGTGTACTACGTTCTGAAGGCCATGCTCGATCCCGACCTGCCGAACAATCACGGCCTGATCCGTGCGGTGGAAATCAGCGCGCCTTTGGGAACCCTGGTCAACGCGGTGCATCCGGCGGCGGTGGCGGGCCGCGCCAATACCTCGCAGCGGGTCGTCGATGTGCTGATCGGCGCCCTGGCCCAGGCCTTGCCTGAAAGGGCGGTGGGGGCGGCCAACGGCGCCAATGTGACGGCGGTATTCTTTGGCCATGATCCGCGCCATGACCGTACATATTTGTATTTGGAAACCCTGGGCGGCGGCTTTGGCGGCCGCTTCACCAAGGATGGCAAAGATGGCGTGCAGGTTCATATCACCAACACCTCGAACCTGCCGGTGGAGGCGATCGAGGCGGAATATCCCCTGATGGTGGAAAGCTATGGCCTGATCCAGGATTCGGGCGGTGCGGGTAAATACCGTGGCGGCATGGGCATCCGCCGAGTGGTGCGGCCAATCGGCCACGAGGCGGTGTTCTCCGGCATGGGCGAACGCTTTGCCCATCAGCCCTGGGGCATCTTCGGCGGCCAGCCGGGCGCCACCGGGCGCTTTTCCATCCAAGGGCCCAGCCACAATGATGAAACCCTGCCCGACAAGCCGAACCATGTGCCCTTCGGCCCGGACGACACCGTGGTGATCGAAACACCGGGGGCGGGCGGCTATGGCGAGCCGGTGGAACGTGAGGCCGAGGCCGTGGCAGCGGACTATCGCGGCGGCAAGTTCAGTGCTGAGTACCTGCGGAAATATTACGGTTTCGAGCCTCCGTCGAAGCCATAGTCCCGCGCCGCGCCTTCGGCTGTGATGAAACCCTCCGCCAGGTCTGTTTCGATCGCCTCGCGTGGCCGTTCGGCAGGGTCGCCGTAACCGGCGCCGCCGGCCTCGATCATGGTGATGCGGTCGCCGGGCTCCAGTTCGTAATGGCCTTTCGGGTCCACGGTGACATCGTTGATCCGATGTTCCCGCGCCTTGCCATTGGCTCCGCCCATCAGACCCAGGGGCGGAAAGTCCGTGCGGTTGGCCATGCAAAAGACGGTCATGACATGGCCGCTGTCATTGCGAATGACCACTTCCTGTCCCAGGCCGCCGCGGGACGCGCCCGCACCGCCCGTATCGGGCAGCAATTCCTTGCGTTCCACCGTGGTGGAGGTCAGCGTCTCCCACACCTCGACGGGCACCACCGCCATGTTTGAAGGCCCCGGCGTTGTTTCGGCGCCGTCCAGGTCGGCCAGGGCGCCAAAGCCGCCGGAGGCGAAATAGATCGTCGAGACGTCATGGCCGTCCCGGTGCCGTCCCTGAAAGGTCATCAGATCCATCATGCCGCAGTCGGCCTGGATTTGCCCGGGCACCGCCTCGGCCAGGGCGCCAAAGACCAGGGGCGAGACAAAATGGCCGATCATATGCCGCGCCCCCGTGGGCGAGGGCGGCTGGGCATCCAGCAGGCAGCCGGCGGGTGCGGTAACGCTGATGGGCACGACGCTGCCGCCGTTGTTGGGCAATTCCGGCACGGTCAGGCACTTCATGGAATACAGCACCATGGCACGGGTATAACAGAATGGCACGTTGATGCCCTGGCGCACGCAAGCATCGGTGCCTGTGAAATCCACGGCCATGGCATCGCCGGCGATTTCGATGCGGCAGGCCAGAGTCAGGGCGCCCTCCACGCCTTCGATCTGGATTTCGTTGTCATAGCTGCCATCTGGCATCGCCAGGATGCGTTCCCGCGTCGCGGCTTCGGAACGGCCACGGATTTCCGCCGACAGCTCGGCGAAATCCGCCAGATCATATTCCGCCAGAAAGCCGGTCAGCATGGCCTCGCCGACCTTGGTGGCCGTCACGTTGGCCATCAGATCGCCGATCACCTGGTCGGGCGCGCGGACGTTGGTGCGCATCAGCTCGACAATGAAATCGTTCTGTACACCTGCCTCGAACAGTTTGCAGACCGGCAGGCGCAGGCCTTCGTGATAGATCTCCCGCGCCGCCGCACCGAAACCCAGGCCGCCAATATCGGGCAGATGGGTGATGGAGATGACATAGGCGACGATACGGCCGTCATGAAAGATTGGCCGCATGACATTGATGTCAAACATATGGCCGGTGCCCAGCCAGGGGTCGTTGGTGATGACGACGTCACCGGGCCGCAGGGTATCGGGTGGGTAACGGTCCAGCATATGTTGCAGGGTGGCGGGCGCGGTGCCCATGAAAACCGGCACGCTATAAGTGCCTTGGGCCATCAACTCGCCGTCCGCGTCCAACAGGGCGACGGTCAGATCGTAGCTTTCACTGACAATGGTGGAGAACGAGGTCCGTACCAGGGTAGTGACGATCTCGTCGGAAATGGCGACCAGGCGGTCCCACATGATGCCAACGCTGACTGCATCCAGGCTCATTGCGAGGTCTCCAGTTCTGCTACCAGATTGCCGAATTCATCCACTTGCACCAGGTCGCCGGGCCCAATAATCACGGTGGACTCCCGCTCCTCTATCAGGGCCGGGCCCTTGACTACCGCACCGACGCTCAGGCTTTGACGGTCATAGACCGGTGTCGCCAGGTAATCCTCGCCGAAATAGGCCTGCCGATCAGCCTTTGGTACCGCAGCACCCAGGGCCACCGGTGGGGCTGTGGCGAGCGTTGGCGGCGCGGCCGATGCCTCCACCTTCCAGGTTGTTATCACCAATGGCGCGTCCAGCAGGGCGGCGCCGTGTACCGCCGCATAATGTTCGCGGAATATCCCGGCCAATTCTTCAATTTTAATGCCCTGGGGCAGGGTCACTTCGATCTCGTGGCCCTGGCCGTGAAAACGCATGTCCAGGCGGCGGCTGATGCTCAAGGCCGCGGTATCGACCTTGGCTGCCAGCAGGGGCGCCATGGCCTCCGTTTCCAGCGCGGCCAGGGTGTCGGCGAAGTCTTCCGCCGTCAGATCATCGACAAAGATCTGCCGGGTCCGCGCCACTTCGAACGTCAGGGGGCTGGCCAGCAATCCCAGGGCCGACATGACGCCGGCGGCGACGGGAAAAATCACCCGTGGGATGCCCAGCTTGCGGGCCACGCCCATGGCATGCACCGGGCCGGAGCCGCCGAAAGCGATCATCGAACTGCCGCGATAGTCAAAGCCGCGTTCGGATGCGTGAATGCGGAAGGCCCTGGCCACGTCCTCGTCGACGATCTCGTGAATGCCCCATGCGGCCCGCGCCAGGGACAGTTTCAAGGGGTTAGCGATTTTGTCCTGAATGACCCGTTCGGACGCCGCCCTGTCCAGGCTCATCTCGCCGCCCAGAAAGAAATCCGGGTCCAGATAGCCAAGCACCAGATTGGCGTCGGTCAAGGTGGCCTCGCCGCCGCCCTGGCCATAGCAGGCCGGGCCGGGATCGGCGCCAGCACTATTCGGGCCAACCCGAATGGTGCCGCGTACATCCACCCCGGCGATGGAGCCGCCGCCCGCCCCGATCTCGATCATATCGATCACCGGGCTTTTCACGGGCAGGCCGCTGCCGGCCTTGAAGTCATGCATGCGGGCGACTTCCTGGTGGTAGACCTTGATCGCAGCGCCGCCGCGTATCAAGGCGCCCTTGGCGGTGGTGCCGCCCATATCGAACGACAGCAGTTCACCCCGTTTCAGGGCGCGGCCATGAAAAGCGGACATCTGGGCGCCGGCGGCGGGGCCCGACTCAATCACCCGTGCGGGAAAGCGCCGTGCTGTTTCGGGCGTCAAGGTGCCGCCGCTGGATGACATAACGAACAACTGCCCGCCAAAACCAAGCTCTATCAGGCCGGTTTCCAAACGCCCCAGATACTGATCGAACATGGGTTGGGTAAAGGCATTGATACAGGTGGTGGTGAAACGCTCGAACTCCCGCCACTCGGGGCAAACTTCCGATGACAGGGAAATCGGCAGATCAGGATAGGCTGTCGCCGCGATCTCGCCCAGGGCCCGTTCGTGGGCCGGATTGGCGTAGCCGTGAAGGAGGCAGATAGCCAGGGCTTCAATATCCTCTTCCCGCACCAGACGGTCCAGGGCAACGCGCGCGCCCTCTATATCCAACGGTACTTCAACCGTGCCATCGTAGTGGCAGCGTTCTTCCACTTCGGCCCGCCGCCGCCGTGGCACCAGGGGATCGGGAAAGGTCAGGCGCAGGTCGAATACGTCGTAGCGTTTCTCCTGTCGCATATCGAGAATATCGCCAAAGCCCTCGGTGGTCAGCAGTCCCGTGCGCGCGCCCTTGCGTTCGATCACCGCATTGGTGACCAGGGTCGTGCCATGCACGATTTCCACCACGGCGTCCAGGTCAAGGCCCTGGCGCGCCAGCAAAACGGCTGTGCCTTCCAACACCGCGCGCGAGGGATCGTCGGGTGTTGTCAGTTGTTTATGAATGGCAAAGGTGCCGATGTTTTCATCGAACAATGCAAAGTCAGTGAAGGTGCCGCCGATGTCGATACCAAGGCGATACGCCATGCCTATTTACTCCACTAATTTGCTCATGTTAACTCCGCTCATGACCGAACCCAGCGATCCCCAGCCATCAGCCCCGGCGCGGCCTGTCACCGCCGTCAGCCGCGCCGCCAGGATATTACGTTACCTGGGCCGTAGCCAGGAACCTTTGGGGGTCAACCGTATTGCCCGCGACCTGGATCTAGTCCCCAGCACGGCTCTACATATTCTGCGTACCCTTGCCTACGAGGATCTGGTGGTCTTCGAGCCCAATACCAAACGCTACAGCCTGGGTATCGGCATTCTGGGCATTGCCCGGGATATGCTGGGCAGCAGCGGTTTCGTGCAGGCGGTGCAAGGTCATTTGGAGAGCATCGCCGCCACCTTTGATGTCGCCGCAATAGGCGTGGAGCTGGACAATCATGATCATATGGTGGTCGCCGCCCTGGCCAGCCCGCGTCTGAATTTGAGTATTCACGTCAATATTGGCAGCCAGTTCCCGGCCCTAATCTCAGCCACCGGCCGTTGTGTCGCGGCCCAGCGGAATTGGGACCGTCAACGATTGGCGCGCGGGTTTAAGAAATTGCGCTGGCAGAACCCGCCGGCGTTTGAAACCTGGCTGGACGAGATCGAGGCGGCCCGCCGGGATGGCTATGCGATCGACGACGGCAATTATATTCGCGGCATTGTCATTATAGCGGCACCAATCGCGCTATCGCCGGGCGCACCCAGCCGGGCCGTGGTTGCGGTGGGGTTGGCGGCGCAGCTGGACAATGCCCAACGTCAGGCCTTGGCGCGGCAGTTGCGCGTCGTGGCGGATGGATTGGCAGACTAAATCCGGCCAAGGGCGGAAAGCAGCCTCGGCGGCGTGATTGGCGTCTCGGCGATTGTCGCATCGAAGGGCGAGATCGCGTCATTGACCGCATTCAAAATGGCGCCCACCGCACCGGCGGTACCGGCCTCACCCGCGCCCTTCGCCCCTAGCTCCGAAGTCTTAGTGGGTGTTTCAATATGCGCGACTTCGATATCGGGCATCTCGCCGGCCATGGGGACCAGATAGTCGGCGAAGCTGCCGGTCAATAAATGGCCATCTTCGTCATAGCGTAATTCTTCATACAGTGCGGCGCCGATACCCTGGACGACGCCGCCGCGTACCTGCTCCTGGACCAGCAGCGGGTTCAGGATGCGGCCGCAATCATGCACCACCACATGGCGCAGCGGCGTCACCATGCCGCTGTCCACATCAACCTCCACAACGGCGATCTGCAAGCCATTGCCGGCCAGGAACATGCGGCCCCGGCTGGCGTAGCGTTCAGTGACGGTCAGATCCCCGTTGATGCCTTCGGGAATGCTGTAGGGCTGAAAGTGGCCGATCCGGGCAATTTCCGCGACCGGCATATGGGCCGCGCCGCTGGCCCCGTCGACAACCACACCCTGCGCCACATTCAAATCGCCGGGGTCCTTCTGCAACAGGGAGGCGGCGATATTGAGAATGTTTTGTTTCAGCGTCGCGGCGGCCCGCAAAGCCGCCTCGCCACCCAGCGCCGCGCCCCGCGAGCCCCAGGAACCGCCGCCCACCGGACATAGCGCACTGTCGCCGCTGATGACTTCGATATCCGCCACGGCCACCCCCAGTTCATCGGCGACAACCTGCTGGATGCCCGTATCGATGCCCTGACCCTGATCCGTGGCGCCGGTATAACAGCGCACCGTGCCGGAAGCCTCCAGGCGCAGCAGGCAGGTTTCCTGGGCGCTGATATGCTGGCCGCCCTCGCCATAATACTCCGGGCCGATGGCGGTTAATTCGACAAAGGTGGCGACGCCGATGCCGCGATAAATGCCCTGTTCGCGTAGTTCGGCCTGCTCCCGGCGGAATGCCGCCATGTCGACGATCTCCAGGGCCTTGTCCAGGCAGCCGTTAAAGGACAGCTGTTCGAACTCAACACCGCCCGCCGAGGTCCTGGGGAAATCGTCGCCATCGAGATAGTTTTTTCGGCGCATCTCGATTGGGTCCAGGCCCAAGCTCTCGGCGCCCAGATCCACCAGACGCTCGGCCACGGCGCAAGCGATGGGATGCCCGACGGAACGGATATGGCCCAGGATGCTTTTGTTCAAAAAGGCCATGTGCACGTCGGCCCGATAATGCTGGTGTCCATAGGGCGCGCCAGTCAGGCGGCTGATCTGATTGCCCTCGGCAATGGAGGAGCGCGGGTACTGCCCATAGGCGCCGGCGTTGAACAGATCATCGACCTGAATGCCCAGGATCTCTCCGGTCTCGGAAAAGGCCATGCGCGCCTCTACCTCATGGTCTCGGCAATGCACGTCGGCGAGGAAAGATTCCAGGCGGTCGGCGATATACTTGACCGGCCGCCCTGAAAGACGCGCGGCGGCACAGGCGACGAGTTCGTCCGCCATCAGGTGATGCTTCAGGCCAAAGGCGCCGCCCACATCGGGGCAGATGACCCGCACCTTATGTTCGGGCAGACCCAGCAGGCGGGCATACAGATCCTGTTGCTGATGTGGCGTCTGGTGCGATTGATGCACGGTCAGGCGGCTCTCTGATGGTTCGAACTCGGCGATGATGCCGCGTGGCTCCAGACTGACGCCGCTGTGGCGGTGAAAGCGGAACGTCTCCTGCTCTATGTGATCGGCCTGGGCGAAGGCCGCTTCCACATCGCCCGCCGTGACCTGAGTTTCGAAGGCCAGATTGCTGCTCATATCATCATGCAGAATGGGCGCGTCCGGGGCCAGGGCCTGTTTGGCATCCGTTATGGCCGGTAACTCATCCCAGTCCACAGCGACAAGCTCGGCGCCATCCTCGGCCTCGGCCCGGCTGTTGGCTAGGACGGCGGCCACCGCCTCGCCCTGCCAGCGGACCGTATCGCGGGCCAACGCGAATTGCTCCGGTGCCGCCATTGCGGGGAACAGCTTGTGTTCGGCCCGCCAGGAGGATGCCGCCGCGTCGAGATCGACTGCCGTGAAGACGGCAACGACACCAGGCAATGCCAAGGCCTCCGCGGTCTCGATATTGCCGATGCGGGCACGGGCAAAAGGGCTGCGGACCAGCGCCAGATGCAGCATGCGCGGCAGGGCAATGTCGTCGATATACCTGCCCCGGCCCAGCAACAACCGCTTGGCCCGGTCGCGGGGGACGCTGGCGCCAATACTCATGAGGCGGCCCCGCCCTGACGTCTGGCCGCGACCGCGGCAACCGCATCGACAATGGCCTGATAGCCGGTGCAGCGGCAGAAGTTGCCGGAAAGATAATCACGGATTTCCTGACGGCTGGGCCTGGGATTGGCCTGCAATAACTCCTCTGCGCTCAGCATCATGCCCGGTGTGCAAAAGCCGCATTGCAGGGCGTTCAATTCGTGGAAGCTTTGTTGCAAATCGTTCAGCAAATCGCCGCTGCCTTCGATGGTCCGAATCTCGCAGCCATCCGCCTGCACGGCGAGGACCAGGCAGCCGCGCACGGTTTCATTGTCCAACACGATGGTGCAGGCCCCGCAGGCGCCCTGTTCGCAGCCCACGTGAGAGCCCGTGAAGCCCAGATCATGGCGCAGAAAATCAACCAGGTTTTGCCGTACGGGGACCTCGCGCGATACCGCTTCACCATTCACCGTCAGCTCTATGCGCTGGGTCTTTGTCGTCATTGAAGCAACTCCGTCAAAACGCGCCGCAACAGGACCTGCACCAGATGCCGGCGGTAGGCTGGCGGATGGGCGGGGTCATCGGGCGGATCAATCTCGCCGCCGATCAGGTCCACTGCTTCATTGACGCGGCTTTCGTTGAGCGGGCCATCCTTCAGAAATGCCATTGTGCCATGCGCCAGCAGGGGCCGGTCGGAGACACCCAGGAGCGCAATGCGCGGCCCGGTTTGGGGGTCTGTTAGAAAAGCCAGGCCGGCCATGGCGAAATCACCCTGGCGCCGGGCAATTTCCTTGAAGATGCCGACGCTGTCCGGGCCGGGCTTGGGCAGGCGGATGGTGGTCAGTATTTCGTCCGCCGCCAGGGCGGTTTCATAGACGCCTTGAAAAAAATCCTCCGCCCGGACCCAGCGCTTGCCGCGTTCCGATACCAGCAGAAACTGGCCTTCCAGGGCCAGGCAACAGGCCGCCAGCTCCGCCGCTGGGTCGGCCATGGCCAGGCTGCCGCCGATGGTGCCGCGATGGCGCACCGCCGGATGGGCGATATGGCCGATGGCTTGCGGCAAAAGCGGCAAAGCCTGGGCAATCAACGGGCTGGCGGCCAGATCGCAATGGCGTACCAGGCCGCCGATGTTGATGCAGCCGTCCTGTTCGCTGATCTGTTTCAGCTCGTCAAAGCGGCCGATGTCGATCAGCAATTGCGGTGCGGCCATGCGGAAATTCAACAGCGCCAGCAGGCTTTGTCCGCCGGCGATAATGGCGGCATCGTCACCATGCTTGGCCAACAGGCGGAGGGCCTCTTCGAGGTTTCCGGGCCGTTCGTAGCCAAAATCCGGTGCTTTCATGAAACCCTATTTAACCCCAGACCTCGTCCGCGACCTCGACGATCAGGCGCAGCTTGGCGATTTCGTCAATCTCGGTGATCTTGTTGCCATGATGGGTGGATGAAAATCCACATTGCGGGCTAAGGCACAAGCGGTCCAGATCAATGTATTGCGCCGCCTCGTCGATCCGGCGCTTCAGGGTGTCCTTGTCTTCCAACGGCGCCGTCTTGGTGGTGACCAGGCCCAGGACAACGATCTTGCCGTCCGGCACAAATCGCAGCGGCTCGAAACCGCCCGCCCGCTCGCTGTCGTACTCCATGAACAGGGCGTCGATGTTGACCGTGTTGAAGACCCGCTCGGCCACCGGCTCGTAACCGCCCTGGGCGGCCCAGGTGCTTTGAAAATTGCCCCGGCACATATGCATGGCCGTGGTCACCTCGTCCGGTAAATCACGGATGGCATCGTTCAGGGCCTGGGCATAGGTCAGGGCCAGTTCGTCGGCGTCGTCGCCCCGTGATTTCAGATTGGCGCGGATGTTGTCGTCACAAAGATAGGCGTATGAAATATCGTCGAGCTGCAGATAACGGCAGCCATTGGCCGCCAGGTCGCCCAGCTCCGCCCGATAGGCGGCGGTCAGGTCGGCCCAGAATTCAGCCAGGTCCGGATAGGCTGCCTCCGAGATACCTTCGCGGCCGGCCCTGAAATGTGCCATGGAGGGGCCGGGCACGGTGAACTTGGCGGTGCGTTTCGTCAGGCCGTTCAGATAGGTGAAGTGATCCACCATGACCGGGCGGGAGCGCTTCAGTTTGCCGGTGATCATGGCCCGGGGCGGCTGTTCGTCGCTGCCCTGAAATGTGCCCTTGTCTAATGGCGCACCCAGTTCAAAACCGTCAAAGCCGGAGAGGAAATCGAAATGCCACCAGGTGCGGCGAAACTCGCCGTCGCTGATACCATGCAGGCCAATGTCTTCCTGCAACGCCACCACATCGCGGATGGCGGCATCTTCCACGTCTCGCAAAGCGGCTGCGTCGATCTCGCCCCGTGCCGCCTTGGCGCGCGCTTCGCGCAAATCCGCGGGCCGCAACAGGCTGCCCACATGGTCGGCGCGAAATGGTGGTTTCAGTCGAGCCGTCATCGTTTTATCCCCCTTCTTCCTAAATCCCCTAGTCCGCGTCTATGACCGCCTGCACGTCCTCCGGATCGACGGTGAAATCGAGGCCGGCGCGCTCCTGCTGCAACAGCATGGAGACGCGGGAATCCCGTCCCTCCCAGCCCCGGCCCAATGCCTCGGTCATCTCGGCCACGGTCTGATCGATCAGGCGCATGGGTACGCCCATTTCACGGCCCAGCTGGGCGGCCAGGGAAACATCCTTGTGGGCCAGGCGTAGGGCGAAATCCGGCGGATCGTACTGGTTGATCAGATAATGATCGCCCAGACTGTCAAATGTCCGTTGCCGGCCCCTGGCACCCTGGCGCACTGCCTCGAACAGCGCCAAGGGCTCGACGCCGGCCTTGACGCCAACGGAAAAGACCTCGGCCAGGGCCGTCTGGATGGCATAGCCGGCGGCGTTATGGACTAGCTTGGCCACTGCACCGGCGCCGATGGGCCCGATATAGCGGACCTGATCGCCCAGGGCATGCAGGACGTTGCGGTTGGCTTCGAAGACATCTTTGTCGCCGCCGACCCAGATTGCCAGCTTGCCCGATATGGCGCCCTTGGGGCCGCCGCTAACCGGCGCATCCAGATGGTGCAGGCCTTTGGCGGCAAGGGCCGTGCCAATGTGGCGGACCGAGGTCGGCGAGTTGGTGGAAAGATCGAAGAACACGGCGCCGGGGGTCATGCCTGCGATCAGGCCATCGGCCTCATCCAGCGCCACCGCCTCGATCTCGGCCGGGCCGGGCAGGGAGGTCAGTATCACATCCGAGGCCGCCGCCAGCTCACGCGGGGTATCGGCCCAACTGGCGCCCGCCGCCAAATGTGGCTCGGCGATCTGGCGGTGCAGGTCATTTACCGTGACCTCAAAGCCGGCCTTGATCAGGTTGGTCGCGAACGAGGCGCCCATAGTACCCAGGCCGATAAATCCGATCTTTGTCATCTGTGGTTACTCCCTACTTTTGGCCTTCGAAAATTTCCAGGGCCACCCGGCCCGCGTTCACCGCGCAGGGCCAGCCGGCATAAAAGGCCAGATGCGTGATCAGGCCGAACATTTCTTCCTTGGTGACGCCGTTATCGATGGCGCGCGCCATGTGGCCGCGCAGCTCATCCGTGCGGTACAGCGCGATCAGCACGGCGCAGGTGGCCAGGCTGCGGTCGCGCTTGGACAGATCGGGCTGTTCCCAGACATCACCGAACAGCACTTCGTCGCGCAGTTTGCCTAACTGCGGGATCAATTCGTAAACCGTTTTCTTCTCCGCCATTGCTCGCTCTCCCAACCGTGCTACGTTTCTCCTAAATCATGACATTCAACGACGGTAATAAAAAGGGCTTGGTGTAGCATGGCGCATATCTTGGTGACGGGAGCCTCCGGTTTCGTGGGCGCGGCGGTGGTTGCGGCCCTGGCGGCACGGGGGGACCGGGTGACGGCCTTCGACATGGGCCTGTCGCCGGCCCTGCGTAAGATCACGGAACAATATGACAATGTGCGCCCGGTGCTGGGCGAGATTACCGAATGCCCGACAGTGATGTCGCTGTTTCACGAGGACGCCCCCGATTGCGTCTTTCACGCCGCCGCCATCGTCGGCGTGATCGCGTCCGTCCGCGCGCCGATGCGCACGTTCGAGGTCAACATCGGCGGCACCATCAATTTGCTCGAGGCCATGCGTCTGTACGGCACCAAGCGCATGGTGCATATGAGCTCGGAGGAAACCTATGGTGCCTTCCAATCGCCGGTGATCGACGAGGAGCATCCGCAAAATCCCCTGCATCCCTATGGCGTCTCCAAGCTGTCGGTGGAGCATCTGGGCCGCGGCTATACGGAACAATACGGCCTGGAGGTCATTCATCTGCGCGCCATCTGGGTCTATGGCCCTGATCTGCCAAGAGAGCGCGTGCCCAATTCTTTCATCAATGCGGCCATGGCCGGGCGCCCGTTTCATCAGCCTTTCGGCGCCGATTTTGTTTGTGACCATACTTATGTGGACGACATGGTGGACATGGCCCTGTTGGCCATCGACAAGGAT
>CAYWYB010000014.1:0-30638 GCA_964462145.1 uncultured Rhodospirillaceae bacterium | reverse complement strand
GTATGGCATGATGTCCCCCGAGGCGGCAACAGAGAGCATTGGCACGGCAAAGCGGCTGGCGATTACCGTCACGGTGATGCTGGCATCGTCCATGTATGCCCTGGACTGGACCATCGCCGCCGTCGCCCTGCCCCATATGCAAGGCACTTTTTCAGTCACTCAGGATCAGATTTCGTGGGTGCTGACCAGCTATATCGTGGTCTCGGCGATTGCCCTGCCGACCACCGCCTGGTTGGCGGAAACCCTTGGCCGTAAACAGTTATTCATTATTTCCATGACCGGTTTCACGGTTTTTTCCGCGCTTTGCGGCGGCGCGGATTCACTGCCGGCGGAAATCGCCTACCGTCTGGCCCAAGGCGCCTTCGGGGCCTATCTGATACCGCTCTCCCAATCGTTGCTGCTGGATACCTACCCGCCGGAAAAACATGCCAAGGCGATGGCGATCTGGGGTATCGGCGTGATGCTGGCGCCAGTGGCGGGGCCAACCTTGGGCGGCTATCTGACCCACGAATATTCCTGGCGCTGGGTTTACTACATCAACATACCGCTTGGCATTATGGGGATATTGGGCGCGATGGCCTTCCTGACCGCATCGTCGCGAGCAGAGGAGCGGCGCGGTTTCGACTGGCTTGGCTTTTGCGCGCTGGCCGTTGGTGTCGGCGCCCTGCAGACCATGCTGGATAGGGGCGAGCGGCTGGATTGGTTCGAATCCGGCGAGATCATGATCGAATTCTCCCTGGTCGTCATCGGTCTCTACATATTCTTCGTACAAGGCCTTACCGCCAAGCAACCCATTATAAATTTGCGGTTATTCCGTGACCGAAATTACTCGCTTGGCGTATTCTTCGTCTTTCTTTACGGTCTGTTGAGCCTGGCCCCCCTGGTCATGCTGCCGCCGTTCCTGCAAGGCCTGCAGGGATATCCCATAACCACGGTCGGTGTCCTGATGGCACCAAGGGGCATGGGCATGATGGTCGCCATGATGTTTTTCGGCCGTTTTGGCGACCGCATCGATCCCAGGATCTGGCTGGTCATGGGCTTTATCGGCCTGGGCCTGTCCAGTTTCGCCATGTCGGGCTGGAATTTAGAGGTCGGCGCCTGGCAAATTGCCTGGACCGGCTGGGTGCAGGGCATGGGGGCTGGATTTGTCATCGCTCCCTTGGGCTTGCTGACCTTTGCCACCCTGGATATCAGCCATCGCACCGAGGCTTCCTCGATCTGGAACCTCATTCGCAGCGTTGGCAGCAGCATGGGCTTGGCGATCGCCCTGGTGATCCTGCTGCGGATGAGCGGTACATCGCGCGCCGGATTGAACGAATTCTTCAATCCTTACAACAAGATACTATGGTCCATGGGAGGCTCCTGGCTGCCCACGCCCGATGCCGCCGGTCTGCCCCTTGTACAGGCCGAGATCACCCGCCAGGCCTTGATGATTGGCTACGTGGATGTCTTTTTCCTCTCGGCCATTACCTCTGTGGTGGTTATTCCGGTGGTTTTCTTGATCCGCCGGCCCCAGGCCCCCGGCGGTCATTAACGCTTTAGGCAAGGCTGAAAGCGAATGTTAACGATTTCAGGTCACCATGATTAAAATTTTCAATGCCAGTGAGGGCATTGGAATGAGGATGGGACATGGCGGATGAGCATGACGGGCCAGACAGCAGAACAGGATTCGGTACGGACCTTGGATCCCCAAGACCGTCTTAAGGCTTTGGTCGCCGATACCAACGTCAATGACGATACCTTTTTGGCGACGGATTATCTCAATCATTTCAATGAGATAGTTATGCTGCTGGAAATGATTCCCGATATGCCTGACATCCTGGAAGAGGCCAAGGAATGGCAACCGAAAAGCTATGCCGAGCATTTTATCGACAGCGGCCTGTCTGATAGCGAGATCACGATCGAGGCATACGAAAATGCCCCGCCTGAGTTCCGCGAGCCATTTGACGAGACAATTACGCGCATGAATGCCGTGGTTTTCAAAGGTATTGCCAATATTGAAGCTGCCCTGGATAGCCCCCGGCCCGAAGAACTTGCCGCCGCCGCGGCAACCGCCAGCCGTCTATTGCAGCGCCTGGTCGATGTCGCCTCGGCCATTATCCATGGCACCACGCCAAAGCTGGAACAGGACGAAATCGACGAACTGTTGAACCACTAACGTCCTTTATCGACTTTTGTCGCTTCATCAAACAGATTTTCGCCATCCAGCCAACGGCGGGCGGCGTCATCCGTCTGCAACGCAATATGTAGACCGGCATTGAACTCCACGTTCTCCACGCCATATCCGCTCTCCGCCAAACCGGCGATCAGGCCATAGCCAATGCCGTCCGCCGCCATGCCTTGTAGCCTGACCTGAGGCACCGGTTCCGCCATTCGCGTGGCATAGGCGCGCTCGCAGGCGGGCAGATCGACCGAAGCCACCGCCCGGCAACTAATGGGTCGCACCTGGTGAATTGCGCAGCTCCGTTCAACCAGCATGGAACAAGGCAAACGCATGGCCTCGCGCCGGGCCTCGCTGCGGCCCCGGGTCAGATAGTCCATGTTGGCTACCCGGCGTTTGGTCACTTGCAATTCGTCGGCCGATTGGGTGGCGCGCAGATGGTCGGCGACAAGCAGGATTTCCGCTGGACTGGCGGTCAACCGAATATGGCAGCAAAAGGGACAGCCGGCAGCGCAGGCAATGGGTTTTTCCGGCGGCACCAACGTGTTGACCCGTTCGACCATGCGGTCAACCCGTCCCAACATGGCCCTCGTCATCGCCAGCAAGCGCCTGACCGTGCGGCTTCCCGTCAGGGCCTTTCCGGTTGCTTTCCGCTGCGCCTCCGCCGCGCGGCCGATCAGGTCTCCCGCTCGTTCGACGCTTGTCTGCTTGGGCGCCATTCCCCCATCCCGCTACAGCAGCGCCGAGGCGATTTCGTCCCATTCAGCCTCCAACGAGGCCGTGCATTCCGGCTTCCCGGCCCTACGGTACCAATAGGCGGCGTTGGACAAATCGCCCTCCACCCGGTGCAAATGCGCATGCACCCAGGCCCCGGCGGCATCGTCCTGATCCTGGGCTAACTTATGGGCTTGATCCCACTCTCCCCTGGCGCACCGCCACAAGGCCTGAACCGCCTTGCTCGTGCTCTCGGGCGCCGCCGCATCGCCAAGGGATGCCTTGAATCCGTGCAAATCCATGGCCTCACCCCGCATCGCCGCCAGGCGCATTGGCCCGGTCGATGATGGCGTGCAGCAGCACATTGCAGCCGGCGGCACAATGATCCTGGGTAGCGCTTTCAACTTCGTTGTGGGAAATGCCGTCCTTACAGGGCACGAAGATCATGCCGGTCGGGGCCAGGGTCGATATGTGACAGGCATCGTGGCCCGCGCCCGAGACGATTTGCATGGCATCAAGGCCGGCGGCCTCGGCCCCGGATTGCACGGCCGCGACGCAGTCCGTATCAAAAACGATGGGCGGCTGATACCAGATTTCCCGGCAGTCCAGTTCCAGCCCTTGAGCGGACGCAGCCTCGGCGCAAGCGGTTTCCAACGCGGCCTTCATGGCCAACAGACGCGCATCATCGGGGTGACGGAAATCGACGCTGAAGACGACCCGGCCCGGAATGGTGTTGCGGGAATTGGGGCTGACATCGAACTGCCCGACGGTGGCGCAGGCGCCGGGTTGAAACTCCAAACCGATACGGTTCACTGCAGCCACGATCTGCGCCGCGCCGACCAGGGCATCATGCCGGGTTTGCATGGGCGTCGGGCCGGCGTGGGCCTCCTGCCCAACCAAGGTTACATCGAACCAGCGTTGCCCCTGTGCGCCCTGGACAATGCCGATGGTCTTTTCGGCAGCCTCCAGGATGGGGCCCTGCTCGATGTGAACTTCGAAAAAGGCGGCCACATCGCCCACCGTCGGCGCCCCCTCGCCCAGATAGCCGATGGCATCGAGTTCATCGCGAAAGGTTTTGCCATCCGCATCCGCCAGAGCATAAACCTCTCCGAGGTCGAATTTGCCAATGGCCACGCCGGATCCCATCATGGCAGGGGCAAAGCGGCAGCCCTCTTCGTTGGTCCAAACCGTGACCTCGACCGGCCGTTCGGTCTGATAATTCAGATCGTTCAAGGTGCGGATCACTTCCAGGCCGGACAAGACGCCAAAGACACCGTCGTATTTGCCACCTGTGGGCTGGGTATCGAGATGACTGCCCGTCATCACAGGGGCCAGCGTGTCGTCCTTGCCGGGACGGCGGGCATAGATATTGCCGACCGCGTCGACCCGGACACTACAGCCCGCTTCGCGGCACCAGCGCACGAACAGGTCCCGGCCCTGACCGTCCAGTTCAGTCAGGGCCTGACGGTTGACGCCGCCCTTCTCGGTGGCGCCGATTTGCGCCATCTCCATCAACGAGGCCCATAGGCGGTCGCTGTCAATTGCCAGATTTTGCATTATCTCACCCCTGCCTGCTGTCCCGTGTTCAGGCTAACGGTAGAGGAGACGGCTGCCAGGGGAAAGGGTCAATAGTCGGTCGCGCCGCGCGGGGGGACATGAAATAATCCAAGCAACGAAATCCAGGAGTGCCGCAATGTCTTATCAGACCATCACCGTCGCTGATCACGATACCCACGTCGCCATAACCCTGAACCGGCCGGATGCCCTGAACAGTATTTCGCCGGACATGATCGACGATTTGAACGCGGCCATGGACGCGATCGCGGACCGCCGCCAGCTTTGCGCCCTGTCCATCACCGGCAATGGCCGGGCCTTTTGCGCCGGCGCCGATCTGAAGGCCGCGCAAGGGCGCATGGCGGGCGCGGACGCGGCCACGGTCAACAGCGCCTTTCTAGATGCCTTGCGGCGCATTCTGTTGCGTATCGAAACATTCCCGACCCCGGTGATCGCGACGGTCAATGGCCTGGCGCTGGCCGGCGGTCTGGAACTGGTCATGGCCTGTGATCTGGTGATTGCGGTGGAAAGCGCCAAGTTCGGCGATGCCCATGCCAATTATGGCCTGGTTCCCGGCGGCGGTAATTCCGTCCGCCTGCCGCGCAAGATCGGACCGACCCGGGCCAAACAACTGATCTATACCGGCGAATTTCTGCCCGCCCGTCAGATGATGGAATGGGGCATGGTCAACCACGTGGTCGCCGACAACGGCCTGGCCGATGGCCTAGCGGAACTGATCGCCAAACTGGCGAATAAAAGCCCGATCGGCCTGCGCCGGATGAAACGCATGGTCGATGATGGCCAGGAACAATCCCTTGAAGCGGCGCTGCGTTATGAATTGGCATTGAATGCCCAGCATGCCGCCTCGGAAGACCGCATCGAAGGCCTGGCGGCTTTCAATGAGAAAAGGCCGCCGCGCTTCAAGGGTATCTAGTGACCTGAACCAGAAATACACCGTATTTAGGACGGCCAGACAAGCCCCTCGGCCCCAGGAGCTCTTGGGAGCGTGGTGCGCCGTGATGCCGCCCATCACAAGGGCCGCGCGACGACGTCCGAGGGGCTTGTCTGGCCGCCATTCCGGTCGCATTTCCGGCCCTCCGGATGGCGTCGGCGCCACTTGACGATGTCCCGCATCGCCGGCGCGGCGCCTCCTACCCGGAGGGCCGGAAATACGATCCTAAACATGGTGTATTTCTGCTTCAGGTCACTAGCGCGGTTTCACGCCTCGTTATCCAGGGCCTGGCGAATAGCCGCCGCGAAGGTGTCGTGGCTGTAGGGTTTACGCAAAATGTCGTTCACCAAAATATCTGAATAATCCCGTTGGCTTTTGGCAATCCGTTCATTCAGTTCCACGAAGCCCGTCGTCATCAATATCTTGAGAGCCGGATAATTCTGCCGCGCCGCGGACGCGACCTGATAGCCATCGAACTTACCGGGCATGACGACGTCGCAGAACAGCAGATCGATACCCTGACTTTGCTGCAGGATTTCCAGGGCTTGGCCGCCATTGGACGCGGTCAGGGTCGTATAGCCAAGCTTTTCCAAAAAGGCACTGCCAATATCGCGAAGTTCTTCCTCGTCATCGACGATCAGGACCGTCTCGGTCCCGCCGGGTGTCTCGGACGGATCCGATACCGCCGCTTCGACATCCACCGCTTCCGACAGGGAACGCGGCAGATAGATTTGGAATTCCGCCCCGGCACCAGGTTCCGTATGAACCATGATGTGGCCGCCAGAACGTTCCACAAAGCCGTATACCATGCTGAGGCCAAGGCCGCTGCCGGAGCCGACCTCCTTGGTTGTGAAAAATGGCTCGAATATCTTTTCCTTTACCGCCTCTGTCATCCCGGCTCCGGTATCGCTCACCGAAACCACCACGAAGTCGCCGGATATGGCCGCTGCTTCAGTCTCGGGAGATATCTTTTCCACAACCTTGTTAGTGGTTCTGATAGTCAGCGTGCCGCCGCCGGGCATGGCATCACGGGCATTGAGGGATAAATTGAGGATTGTGTTCTCAAAATCGCCATGGTCGATCTCAACCGGCCATAAATCATCGGCCAGATCAGTAATCACCGTGACAGAAGCGGTCAGGGACTTGGCGACTAAGTCCTGCATTTGCATAAGGATGCCGTTCACCAGTGTCGCGGAGGCATTGCTTCCTTCCTGGCGCGAGAATTCCAGCAATTTCTTGGTGATGTCGGCGCCGCGCCTGGTTCCCTTAAGCGCGGCCTCGGTGAACCTGTCAGCCTCCGCGTTGTTCTTCACCCGCATCTTCACAAGCTCCAGATTGCCCGCGATGATGCCGAGGATATTGTTAAAATCGTGCGCGATGCCGCCCGTCAACTGGCCCACCGCCTCCATTTTCTGGGAACGCAGCAGTTGCTCCTCCAGTACTTTTCGCGTCGATAGATCCTCGACCACGACGAAGAAACCCTCGACCGAGCCGTTTACGTCGAAGTCGGGCACATAAGTGGCTCGAATGTACCGTTCGCCGCCGTCCTTATAGGGTGACAAAACTTCATATGTGACCGTATCGCCCGCTAATACCTTTTCAATATGTGGCAGCAATACCTGATATGCTTCCGCGCCAAGGACCTCGGCCACGTGCCGGTCCTTGATCTCATCGCGGCTGCGACCGAACCAATCTTCGTAGGCTTTGTTGTTGAATTGATAACGCTGCTCTTTATCAACGTATGAAATCAGCAGCGGCAGCGCGTCCGTCAGGTTCCGTAGCCATTCCACGCCGCGGCCAGCTCGAAGCGAGCTTGCCTGGTTTTTCGTAGTCTTCTTATCCAAATTCGTTCCTCGGCAACATGTCCACGGCATTATCAAACAGGTGAAACCTTGACCGCCGCGCAGTTTAGAACAAAGCCGCAAATGTTAGCCAACACAGGCCGGCAAAGGAAGGTCTAATGTTACGTCTATTGCCTGCCAACAGCCGAGTATCCACGGCGAAGACAATCCTTGCTTGAATTCGCGGATGCATAGCGGAGCATCCGGCGTTATTCTAAGCATCGACATGGCCAATCATTTACGCACGATCCGAGAAGCGCGGGGGCTTTCCGTTGACCAGCTAGCCCGCCGAGTTGGCGCCTCACGCTCGAAGATATATAAATTGGAGAACGGCAGCCAGCGTTTGACCGATCTATGGATCAACCGCCTGGCCGAAGCCTTGGATGCGGCGCCGGCTGATTTCTTGACGACCGGCGGGCTGTCGGTCCCGGTCAGCCTCTATATCTCCGCCGCCTTTTCCGGTCTCGCCGGGTTTGAACTGCCCCCGCCCCTGGAACAATTGTCACCACCCCGACGCCTGAGCAAGCCCGAGGATTGTCTGGCCTGCGAAGTGTATGATGACAGTTGCGACGGCATTTACCCACGGGGCAGCCTTGTCATACTGCGTAACCAGCAGCGCCTGCGCCAACCGCTGAAGCTTGGCGACCGTGTTGTCATACGGCACTATGTGGATACGGTCGCGGACGGTCGGGTGATGGAAATTTTATTGGGCCATCTGGACCGCACAATGACGGGGGATCTGATATTACAGACCCGGTCAGGCAATCGGCAGCTACCGGGCGCCGTCACCATTCGCCGCCCATCCGAGGCGGAAACCATCTTGCGCGAGGGCCAGGGTCGATTTCAACACCTTACCGACAGCACCCTGGCGGACTATCGGGCCGAGGCCGGCGATCACGCGGAAATTATCGGAGTTGTCGCCATGGTCATTCAGGCGGAGACCGCCGCCTAAGGAAAAACATCATACCCGTTCGAAATAAGTGTTGTTATTTGATAGTTTAAAACCTAAGATTGTCTCCATTATGGAGACACAAGCCAAATGGCATTCCGGTGAAGGCGGCCCTGCCGACCAACTGACCGATCGGCCCACAGATCGGCTCACCGACCAGCAGATCGACCAATATGTAGGTGCCCGCTTACGCTTACGGCGCAAACTGCTTGGCCGTAGTCAAAAATATCTGGGCCAAGCCATCGGCCTGACATTTCAGCAAATCCAAAAATACGAACGCGGCAAAAGCCGCATACCGGCCTCACGTCTTTGGGCCCTGGGACGTGTCATGCGGGTCCCCGTCTCCTATTTCTTTGACGGACTGACCGAAAACACCCCGTTACCGGAAGAACCCTTGGCGGCTTCGGAACTTAAACTCTGCCAAACCTTGCGCCGCCTGCCGCGACGGCAACGAAAAACCCTTCATGACCTGATCCTGGCCTTTGCCGAGACGCCTGATCCCGCCGGAACCTCCGCGGCCGGCTAATGCCCCTTAGCCGACGATGACGTGCTCCTGGGTCAGAATGGTGCCAATTTTTCCGGGTTCCAGAAAGTTCACTTCATCCGCCTTGGTGCGGGCGTAAGGGTCGGAAGCGCCGGACAGACGCATATCCGCGATGTTGTCGAACCAGGCCATGGGAATGCCGTCAAACAAGGGCGGTTTTGCCTTGCGGTAGGCGCCCAGCAATACGTGGCATTGCACATAACGGCGCAAGGTTTCGATCTCGGCCGCGATGGGGCCATGTTTTTCCCGCCAATGGGCCTGACATGCGGCAGGGTCCATGCCAGTCTTGAAGGTCAGTAAAGAGATACTTTTGACGCCGTTCTTTGGCATCGGGCCGTCCTTGATCACGGTTTCCGTGGTCAGCAGTTCCACCAACCGGTTGCCGTCGATAAAGTTCGGTTCGTCCTTTTTAGCGGCGGCGAATTCCGCCGTCTGGCTCATCGCCCGCAAGGCCTCCTTGTCGTCCACCCAGATTTCCGCGATACCATCGCAAATCAGCTCACCATTGCGGTAGCCAGCCAACTTGGGGTGGCATTGCACATAGCGCCGGATGCCAGGAATGCGCGCCACGATGGGACCATGAGTGCCCAGCCAATGGGCCTGAAAATCCTCCACGCTCATGCCTGGGTTGCGATAGGCCACCTCACAAATCTTCAACATCTCCGCCTCTCCCTGTACTTTTTTAGCCTGTCCGGCATTATTCTAGCGCACAATACTATCCCGGGCGCTACAGTAAGCGGCAATCTTCACAAGGCGGAGGTATCAGCAGATGACCGAAACAAAAACCGGTGGCTGCCTTTGCGGCGCGGTGCGCTACGAACTGACGGCGGAACCCGTCGCGACCATGGTCTGCAACTGCACCATTTGTCAAAAGAGTAGCGGCAGCGCATTGTCGACCATAGCCCTGGTCGCCCGCGAAGCCTTATCGGTGGAGGGTGAATTAAAGGGCTATGAGTATGCCGGCGACAGCGGCAATAAACTGGAAATCAACTTCTGCCCCAACTGCGGTGCACCGGTACTGTTGAATATCCGCCGCATGCCGGACATCGTTTCCATTAAGGTCGGCAGTTTCGACGATACTTCGTGGTTCAAGCCAAACGTGAGTATATGGAACGACAGCGCCCAGTCCTGGATGCCGGAAATCGCCAACTGTCAGGTCTTCGCCAAAAACTCCCGCTAATTATTCAGCGCGGTTTTTCGACTACGATAATCGGCTCGTTCTTGTAGCGGCCCTCGCATTCATCTACGGAGTTTTTCACCAGGGCCCGCTTCATGCCCATATCATGGTCCAGCCACTGATCCTTCAGGTCAGCACGCACATTGGCCTCTTCCAATGCTTCCTCAAGCAGGATGTGGCGGGTGAAAAACACCTCTTCAGTAATGTACATATGAATATGCGCAGATTGCGGCGGCCTGCCGCCGTATATTTTCGGCCCGCCAAAAAGGCCCGCCATGAATTCCGTCTGCTGTGATTCCAGGTGGCTGCGCGGCACGCCCTGAAAAAAATCCTTGAGCCAGGGATGGCTCAACAGCTTGTCGTAAAAAATCGTGTGAACCTTCGCGATACCAGGCATACCGCCAAGTTCGTCAAACAATGTCGCCGCCATTTTCGAATACCCCCATACGGATCATATATCCCCTCCACTATCGATAGTGGCTACTCCATGCATGGGTGTAGCATTGCGGAATTGAACAAATTGTTAAACAGTGGTGCCGTGCCTCTCTATTGCGGCAGATGCCGGTCAAAGGCGGCAAACAGGCGTTCAATGTCGGCCTCATCATTATGCAGGTGCGGGCTGATACGGATCGATGGGCCACGTGGCGCCACGAAAACATTGTCGGCCGCCAAGGCCTCGACCAGGCCATCGGGCACGCCGCCCGGTGGGGTGACCCCGATGAAATGACGGGCACGATGTTGCCGCGGCGGATGGGCATAGCCGCGCTTGGCTGCTTCGTCGGCTATTTTGTCGGTCAAAAAGCCCAGGCTTTCCTCGATCTCGCCAACGCCCCAGTCCAGCAGCTGCTCCATCGCCGCGCAGGCCATGGGCAGCGAGGTCAGATTGGTGCGTTCGCCCATGTCATAGCGGGCCGCGGTCTGGCGCAGGGCCGTGCTGTAGGCGCCGTGCTGTTGGCTGGGATCATGGTTGCCGCCATGCAGTTCAAGCGGTTGGCCTTCGCGGCGGTGCGGCGCGGCATAGAGAAACGCCAGGGTATAGGGCGATAACAGCCACTTGTAGGCGGAACAGGCCAGAAAATCCGGCTGGATCGTTGCAACATCCAGACGCTTGGCACCGGCCGATTGGGTCGCATCGATGACGAACGCCGCACCCACCTCACGGCAGCGGACACCGATCGCTTCAAGATCCAGCAAACTGCCGTCCATCCAATGGCAGCCCGGCAGCGCCGCGATCGCCGTATCCGCGCCAATGGCCTCCAGAACGCCCGGCGTCCAGTCGCCGTTTGCCGGGCGCGGTACCACGCGCATCGTTGCCCCCGCCCGTTCCGCCTTCTCGACCCAGATATAATAGTTGGATGGAAACTGGTCCTGCAGCACGACAATGTTCTGCCCCGGTGCCAGGTCAAGATTGGCCGCCGCCACGGTGATGCCATAACTGGTCGCCGGGGTAACGGCGATGGCGTCGGCCTCGGCATTGATCAGGCGGGCAAACAACGCCCGGGCACGGTCGGCGCCGTCGGCCAGTTCCGTGGAATTTATCTCCCAGGTATGCACCCGCCGTTCCACGGCGCCATGCCCGGCCTCGGCGACCGACAAAAGGAAGGGGGAAAACGCGGCGCAATTGAAATAGGCGATCTCGCGCGGCACATCGAACAGGTGCCGTTGACACTCAAGCATGACATTCTCCAATTTTGATCCGGGCTAGCATAAGCCCGAGTGAAAAATCGGCCAACCCTGTAACCCTTGGGATTAAGACATTGATTTCAAGGGCCCGGCAGGACTCGAACCTGCGCCCCCGGATTAGAAATTCAGTCCGGTTCAGCGTAGATCCCCTGACCGGCCGTGAATGCTCGATACTTGATGAGCAGCGGAAGTGGAGCTGACCCGCTCCAATGGGCGGTTCGTGCCAGAAGCAGAAATTATGACTTCCTAATATAAAATTCCGAAACTACCAATTCGGCACATTGTGATGCCGGCGGATGGGAGCCGTTCGTTGCAATATTAACGGATATTCGGTCTGCCTAGCTTTCCACATTGATTGAGCTACAATGTCTGCGAGTTGGGAGTGTTGCCGATGTCAGACGATATTCGCAAGTGGTTGGAGGACCTTGGCTGAAAACGCCTTGCGCTTCTGCGTGTAGCTCAACGGTGTCTCGAGCCATTCTGTGAACGGCGTGCGCTATCCAAGATTAACCACCCGGCCACGCCTTGATGGATCAATGGGCGACAGCATCCGCCAATCGTTGCATTGCGTCCTCCAGAATGGCGCGGGGGCATGCGACATTGATCCGTTCAAAGCCCGCACCTTCTTCGCCAAAGATATAACCTTCATCCAAATAGAGCCCCGCCTTGTTCAGCATCAGGTCCTCCAACCGCGCCTTGTCCAGCCCCAGCGCGCGGCAGTCCAACCAAGCTAAATAAGTGGCCTCCGGTTTGATCATGCGGATCTGCGGCAAATTCTTGGCCAGGAACCCGGCCACGAAATCCATATTTCCCTGGATATAGGCAAGCACCTGTTGCAGCCATTCCTCCCCCTCCTCGTAAGCCGCTGGCACGGCAGCCGCGCCGAAAGGGTTCATGCCGAACATGGCCGCCTTTTGCAGACCGGCGTCGACCTGGGATCTAAGTTCAGGATTGGGCGTGATGATGTGGGCCGTATGCATGCCGGCCAGGGAGAAAGTCTTGGACGCGGCGCTACAGACGATGGCGTTTTCGGCAAACGCGCGCCCCAGTGCCGCGTAAGGCGTGAACACCGATCCGTTCAGCATGAGGTCAGCATGCAATTCATCTGCCACCACCAGCACGTCATGGCGGTTGCAGATTTCCCCCAGCCGGCTTAGTTCCGCTTCGTTCCAAACCCGGCCTACCGGATTGTGCGGGCTGCACAATAGAAGCATCTTGACGGTGGGATCAGAAGCCTTTGCCTCCAGATCGTGGAAATCCATTTCATAGCGGCCATCAACCAGCCGCAGGGGGTTGCGCACCACGCGGGCGTCATTGTTCTCGATCACCATATAAAACGGATGATAGACCGGCGGCTGCACGATGACGCCGTCGCCTGCCTGGGTGAAGGTGCGAACCAGCATGTTCAGGGCCGGCACCACACCGGAGGCAGTAGCGATCCAATCCTTTTCCACCCCCCAACCATGACGGCGCTGCATCCAGCCGGTGACGGCGGAAAGATAGGCATCGGTCTTATAGGTGTAGCCAACACTGGGTATGGCCGCCCGCGCCTCCAACGCCCGGCGAATGGGCTCGACGATGGCGAAATCCATATCGGCAACCCACATGGGCAGCACTTGCCGGCTGCCGTCTATCTCTTCGGTGGCGTCCCAGGCTTCAAGCCCATTGTCGCCTTTCCGGTGCTCCCATTTGACGGATCCAATGCCGCGCGGCGTGGCAATACGGTCGAAATCATACTTCATCTGGGGACAAGGCTTTCTTATTTTCGGGGTTTAGCGAGCCATGCTCGCAAACACTAGAGGCGCAAACCAATTTCTTAAATTCCGCCATCAAGCATTTGAATTTATTGAGATATGGCGCGCCCAGCAGGACTCGAACCTGCGACCCCCGGATTAGAAATCCGATGCTCTATCCAGCTGAGCTATGGGCGCTCATGGCCAAATTACGTTGACCAATTACAGCGGCTCGGTACCGGGACCGCGGACCGTGCCGGGGCCGAAATTATCCGCGTAGGGACGAATGCGGATCTGCCGCTTCTTTGGCTCTCTAACCCGATAATCAATGTTATTACGCTGACAATAGGCAATCGCCTCTTCCTGGCTGGGGAAGTTCAGGTTGACTTCTTGCCGCATGTCCGTGGCCGAAGTCCAGCCCATCAGGGGTTCGACGCCCCGTCCCGCGCTCAGATCGAAATCCAGGCGCCACACCTTGGCCTTGCCGCGCCCTGACTGCATGGCGCCCTTGGCCGGTTGATAGATCGTTGCCTTTACACTCACCTGGCTTACCCCTGAATACTGAAGGATATGAATACTGAAGGATACGAGATCACATCGCCGCTATACCCCATGGACAGAGCGCCGACAATAGCCCAGCATCGGACAAGCCAATGGGGCCGTCAAGGGGCGCAAGACCCCATCAGACGCGCATCGGGATATGGGGGTTGAAAAATGGCGAAAAACAAAATGCATCTGGCGCAATTCCTGGTCCATGGGCCGACTTATCACAGCCAGGCCATGTGGCGGCACCCGGAGACGGCGGCGCGCGATTACGACTGGACCCAGCCGGAACTGTACCAGCATATCGCCCGGGTCTGTGAGCGGGGCAAGTTCGACATGGTCTTCTTCGCCGACCTGAACTATATCTCCGACACCTACCAGGGCAGCCTGGAACCCGCCCTGCGCAATGCCGCCCAGGCGCCGGAACACGACCCCATTCCCCTGCTGTCCTGGATGGCGGCCGCGACCAGCCACATCGGCCTGGGCGCCACATTGTCAGTCAGCCATCATCATCCCTTTTATGCCGCCCGGCTGTGGGCCAGCATCGATCATCTGAGCAAGGGCCGGGCCGCTTGGAACGTGGTCACCTCGCTCAACCATAACCAGGCCGCCAATTACGGCGAGGAACGCCAGGATGCCGATGCCCGCTATGAACGGGCCGAGGAGTTCATGGAGGTCTGCCAAAAACTATGGCACAGCTGGGACGAGGATGCCGTGGTGATGGACCGGGAAACGCCTATATTCGCCGATGCCTCCAAAGTCCATCGGATCGAACATGTGGGTAAGCATTTCAGATCCCGCGGACCTTTGAATGTAATCCGCTCGCCCCAGGTCGGCCCGGCAATCTTGCAAGCAGGCACCTCGCCCAAGGGGATGGATTTCGCGGCCCGTTATTCCAATGGCATTTTCGCCATTCAGCCCCGCGCGGAGGATGCCGCGAAATACTTCGCCGACGTCAAGGGCCGCATGGCAAAATTCGGGCGGGCGCCCGGGGACTGCAAGATCCTGTTTGGCATGCAACCGATCATCGGCAGCTCCGAAGCCGAGGCATTGGAAATGCAGGAGCTGCATAATTCCCTGGTACCGATCGAGGGCGGCATGGCGATCCTGTCGGCGCATCTGGATTTTGATTTGTCCCAACTGGATCCCAACGAAGACATGGCGGCCCGCAGTGAGCCGGAACTACAACGCCTGAAAACACGCTACCGCAAAGAATCGGGGCAGCCCATGACCGTGGCCGAGGTCGCCCAGCGCCATGGCCAAAGCGTCGGCCTGCCGCAATTCGTCGGCACACCGGGTTCCATCGCCGATCAGATGGAGGCGTTCATGGACGCGGCGGGCGGCGATGGATTTATGCTCTCGCCCATCCATTGCCCCGGCGCGATAGAGGAATTCGTCGATCTGGTGGTACCCGAACTGCAACGGCGCGGCCTGTTCCGTACCGATTACAGCGGCGCCATGTTGCGCGACCATCTGACCTAATGGGAGAAATGCCGCGCACCGCCGTCGACGTGGATGACCTGGCCGTTAATGTAACGGGCCCGTGGGGAGCATAGAAAGGCGACCAGGACGCTCAGATACTCGGGCTCGCCGATATAGCCGGCCGGGCAGTTGGCCTGGACCCAGGCGCGCTGTTTTTCTTCCGTCGGCAGCAGGCGCTCGTCAATCTGTTCGGAATGGATGCGGCCCGGCGGTATGCAGTTCACCGTCACGCCGTCGCCGCCGACCAGGCGGGAGAGGGATTTGGCCCAGATATGCACCGCACCGTTGGGCGGCACGGCGGCATTCATGCTGACAGGTTCGTCGGCGCCGGTAATATTGATGATACGGCCGAATTTACGCGACCGCATGCCAGGAACGAAGGTCTGCGCCAGGCGCCTCCCGGCGGTGAAATTCAGCAACATGGCTTCCTCCCACTCCGCCTCGGTGCCCAAATTCTGCATCGGGCGGGAGCCGCCGGCATTGTTGATCAAAATATCCAAATGCCCGAAACGGCTCTCGACCACCTTGGCAATACGTCCCGCCACGCCGTCGGAGGTCACGTCCTCGACAATCACCATGGGCCGCTCATAGCCCTGCCCGGCGATGGCATTGGCCACCGCCTCGAGCAGTTGCCCGCGCCGGGCAAGCAGTGCCAGGCGGCAGCCTTCCGCCGCCAGATGCTCGGCTATGGAGGCGCCCAGGCCAATAGAGGCACCCGTAATCAGGGCAACCCGGCCCGCCAATTGCAAATCCATATCTGTCCTCCAAAACTTTGTCAGCGCGGTCATTGTTCGATGCCACGGCAAAATGGTAAATTGCCCCGGCCATGTCTACCAATACGTTGTCCACCAGCAGATGATTGAAGACCCTGATGATAGATCTTAACGGCCGCGGCTTGTTTATCACCGGCGCCGGCTCGGGTATTGGCCTGGCCACCCTTCGGCTGGCCAGCGCCATGGGCGCCCGGATTGCGGCCACCGTACGTGGCGATGCCCAGCGCCAGGCCCTGCGCGACTATCTGGATGACGACGATATCCATGACCTTGATGTAACCGACAGCGCGGCCCTTGAGGGGGCCATGGACACGGCCATCGAGCGTTTTGGCGGCCTGGACGGCGCCCTGGCCTGCGCCGGCATTCTGGCGGTTGCCACGTCGACGGAGACCACGGACGCGGTTTGGAAAGACGTTCTGGATGTGAACCTGAATGGCAGCTTTCACCTGGCCCGTGCCGCCGCCCGTCACATGCGGGAGCGGGGCAAAGGCTCCATCGTGGTGATATCCAGCCAGATCGGCCTGGTCGGGCACCCCAGGGCGGCAGCCTATGCGGCCTCCAAATCAGGCATTAATGGCCTGGTCCGCGCCATGGCCATGGAACTTGGCCCCAACAACGTGCGCATTAACGCGGTGGGGCCCGGCCCCATCGCGACGGATATGACGGCGGAAAGCCGCGCCATACCGGAGCGGCGGGATTTCCTGTTGAGCGGCATTCCAATGGGCCGCTTTGGCGAACCGGAAGAGATCGCCAATCTGAATCTGTTTCTGCTTTCCGATGCAGCCTCCTTCATCACCGGCCAGGTGATTTGCGCCGACGGCGGCTATACCGCAAAGTAGACCTCGCACATTGGCGAATTGGATCGAGAGGAGCCTGTCATGAACACACCGGAAAGCAGGGACGACGACTATATCCAAGCCTTCATGGAGCATGAGGCGCCAAGCTTTGACCGCGCGGTGCTGATCGTGGTCGATATGCAATACGCCACCGGGCACCGAAGCGGCGCCCTGGGCCGGCGCCTGACAGAGGAAGGTTCCAATGTCGCGGGCTACCGCTTTGACCGGATCGAAAGCCTGGTGGTGCCCAATATCTCCAAGCTTTTGGACAGCTTCCGCGGCAAAGGCGGCGCGGTGGTTTATCTGACCGTGGGCGCGGACAAGGCGGATTGCGCGGATGCGCCGCCGCACATGAAGGGGATGTTCCAGGCCCTGGATAACTACGAGGGCAGCCGAGAGCACGAGATAATCGACGAATTGAAGCCACACGCCGGCGAAAGCGTCATCAACAAGACCACCATCGGCGCCTTTGCCTCGACCGGCATCGATCATCTGCTGCGCTCCCTGGGCAAGGACCAGCTCTATATGACTGGTGTCTCCACCAACATGTGCGTCGATACCACGGCGCGGGAAGCCGCCGACCGGGGCTATGGCGTCACCTTGATCGAGGATGCCTGCGCTACCACCCATGAAGACCTGCACAACGCTACCGTAACCAATTTTCAGCGCCTGTTTGGACGGGTCATTTCCACTACCGATGCCCTGGAGGAATTGGAAACGAAAGCACAGACTCATAATGGCTGAACCGGGCCGCCATGGAGAGATCACCTTGGTCCTGGGCGGCGCACGTTCAGGCAAAAGCAGCCTGGGCGAGGTTATCATCGGCCAAGAAAAACGGGATGCGGTCTATATCGCCACGGCACAAGCCCACGACGACGAAATGCGCCAGCGTATCGCGGCCCACCGGGAACAGCGCGCGGGCAGCGGCCAAACCTGGCGAACCGAAGAAATACCGCTTGAACTGGCAGGCGCCCTGCCCGCTCTGTTTAAAACCGAAGTACCGATCCTGATCGACTGCCTGACTTTGTGGCTAAGCAATATCATGCTGGCTGAACGGGACGCAGAGGCGGAAATCGGGGCCCTGGCCGCCGCCCTGCCCTTGGCCCATGCGCCACTGGTCCTGGTCTCGAATGAAACCGGCCTTGGCATCGTGCCCGAGAACGCCCTGGCCCGGCGCTTTCGCGACTACTCGGGCATTATGAATAGGCAAATCGCCGCTCTCGCGGACAACGTCCTGTTCGTCGCCGCCGGGCTGCCTTTGGTCATGAAAGGCCGCAATCCAGCTCAGTCACCCATATTGTAATTCATCTTAAATTACTCATGGGTTTTGACGGTCCGCCGTCAAATATTACCAATCCGAAAACCGCAATATCCGACATAATTCAATGTAAACGCGCGGGCCATCATGCACATGCATTGAAGTGCCCCAAATTATAGATTACTATATTATTTAATATATATTAACGTGTGTTATTTTCCATACAAATAGGTGGCAACACCGTGAAATTTGAAAAGGTTTTAATTCAGCCAATAGTCTTATTCCTGTTCATGGCGGGCTTGAACATTGGATTGTGGGTTTTCCTTAATAAAGATCAACAGCAAGGAATCCATGAAGCGACTTCAATCACAGCCAAACAGGCGGCAATACGCCTGGAGCGCGCCTTGGCGGCGCGCCTGTCAATGGTTGGTCACCTTCAGCGCAAATGGCGAAGCGGAACCATCAATACACAGGCAGATTTCAAACGTGATGCGCTTGATATTCATGAAACATTTTCTGGAGTTCAGGCCGTTAACCGCGCCGACGCGAAAGGGGTAATCCGATGGGTCACGCCGGAGCGAGGAAATAGCAAAGCCATTGGCGTCAATATACGGTCACTGCCGACGGCAGCCGTCACCTTCGAAAAAGCCAAACGAACCGGCAAACCGCAAATCACCAAGGCATTTGACCTGGTGCAAGGCGGCAAAGGTTTTGTTGTCCACTTTCCCCTGGGCGCGCCCGGCAAATTCGAAGGCGTTGTTGCCGCTGTTTTTCGTATTCGCGCCATCATTGAGGAGGCATTAGGCAAGGGCATCTCGGAAAATTACATCATCACCGTTTCAGAGGATGGCAAAGCGTTATATGAAGGCCCTGACGCTGACGGTGATCAGTCTCACGCAATACCCTACCCAGCCAGCCTGCTCGACCAGACATGGACGGTCACTCTAGTCCCAAACGCCGCGACCATCGCCCGCGGCACCAGGGAAAGCCTGCCGTTGCTTTTCGGTTTGGCGATATTGCTATCGGCGGGTTTGGCTTTACTGCTGCGACGCTATTTGATCCGACAAGAAGCCTTGCGCGAAAGCGAACAAAAATTCCGGGATTTCGCCAATTCAGCCAGCGACTGGTACTGGGAAACAGACGAGAATTACCGCTTCATCCAACTTACAGACCGACTGCGGGTTCAGGGTGTCGATCCAGCCAGCAGGCTCGGCAAGACCCGTTGGGAGATTACCGCCGACCCGGATACGGACGATGAAAAGTGGCGCGCCCACAAGGCAGCCTAACCATCAAAACCACGAATGTCTCCTTCGCCCCGAACGACGAACGGCCAGCCGAGGTTTCGCCCGGTGACTACGTTGCGATTATCCGACGACGGTGTCGGCATCCCAAGCGAGGTCGTGGACAGGATATTCGATCCCTTTTTTACCACCAAGGATGTAGGCGAGGGCACGGGCCTTGGTTTGAGCATGGTCTATGGCTTTGTCAAACAGTCGGAAGGTTTCATTTACGTCGATAGCAGCGAAGGCAAGGGTACGACATTCCGAATTTATCTTCCGGCGGTGGCGGCGGACACCCCGGAATTCGAGGAACCCGACGTCGCCGAGGTCAGTGGCGCCAACGGTGAAACCGTCCTGGTGGTGGAAGACGAACGTGGCGTGCGTGTAATGACGTCCAAGATGTTGAAAATGCTGGGTTATCAGGTGCACGAAGCCAGCGATGCCAGTGCTGCCCTGGAAAAATTGCGCCTTCACCCTGACATCGACCTTTTGTTGACCGATATTCTGCTCCCTGGCGGCATCAATGGCCAGCAGCTGGCCGATGAAGCCCAAACAGACTATCCAACTCTGAAGATCATGTTTGTCTCAGGCTACGCCCACGATGCCATTGTCAAACAAGGCCGCCTGAATTCCGGCGCAAACTTGCTGAGCAAACCATTCTCTCCCAAGTTCTTGGCGCGAATGGTCCGCGAGACCCTGGACGCTTCCTGACAATGTGATGGGGCGGCGGTCTACCCCGCGCGCCCCAGCGAGGACATCAGTTCGCGCCATTCCCGTGGCGACAGGCCGCTGTCCTTTACCGTGACATCCTCACCCGCCAACAGCCGCTTGACGACGTCCAGGCCGGCGGCGGACAGATGCACGCTGCCCATGCGGTAATCCTCGAACGCTTCCGCCGTGATCGGGACCCAGGCCCGCAGCGCCTCCATCATCGTTTCGGCATAAACCCGTATCTCATATTGTGCATGAGGATCGGCCCGTAACGACAGGAAATGTAACAGATTATGCAGGTCGCACTTCCAATACCATTCGGTATAAATATTTAGCGGCAGGTTCATCCGCGCCAATTCGCGGGCCAGGCCCTGGCGGTTCGGATCAATGGTGTTGCCCTCATCATCCTCGTTCAGCATTTCCTGATAGTCGGCATAATTTCGTGCCGAATCCTCGCGCAGGATATCCAGTACCCGGATCGCTTCATCGCCTTGCAGGACCGCGCCTCTACCCTGGCGGTTGTCCTGGGATTGCGCGGACAATTGATCCGGTGCCGGAATGTAAAATTCCCGGTTCAGGATGGAATAACGGGCGGAATATTCGTTGACCGAAGCCGTGCGGTGCCGGATCCACTGCCGGGCCACGAAAACCGGCAGTTTGACGTGAAATTTGATCTCGCACATCTCGAACGGCGTGGTGTGGCGATGGCGCATCAGATAACGCAGCAAGCCGCGGTCCTCGCTGACCATGCGGGTACCACGGCCATACGAGACCCTGGCCGCCTGCACCACCGCGGCATCATCACCCATATAATCAACGACCCGGACGAAGCCCTGATCCAACACCGGCATCGCCCGATACAGCATCTCTTCCAAGGCCGGTACCGTGGCCCGCAAGGTCGTCGTGGAGGTATCGCGAAGCTGCTCGATTTCCTGCTGTTGGGCGTCATTAACGGGCATCGGGCTCTCCAAAATTCTTCGACGGATACTAAGTTATCTCCCTGGCCAACATACAACGCCGCCGCCTTCGCGCCAACGGCGTCGGGCGGCAAGATCGCCAAAATCAGTGGCGCCAGCCAGGGCCCTTTCAAAATCAGCCAAAATGCCTATATTTGGGGTGCCGGCTTGTCCGGCTATGACGCTAAACGCTTTGCGGAATAGACGTAGCGGACCCGGGGGCGGTACCCGGCGCCTCCACCAGGAGCACACTGAAGACCGAATCATGGGCCAGACGGCTCGCCGGTGTGCTGCTGATGGGGGCGAAATAGGATCGACGCGCGTAATAAAGGCACGGTTTGCGTTCGGCATGGCTCCACCGTTATCGGGCCATTTCTACAAGTGCCAATGATAATGAAATGGTGCTCGCTGCCTAATTGAAAGGTAAGCGCGGTTCGGGGGGCACCGGGCAACAGAAGCCCCCTACTAATACTAATTTACTGGACCCGCCCGGCGGCATGAGGTTATGTCGCCATAGCCGGAAGAGTACGAGAATAAGGTGGGCCGGAATGGCGCAAGATCTGATGCAGTATGGACAGATGGTTGAAGACAGCCTGCGCGGTGTCGTGCGCATGGCGCTTACCCGCGCCGCCACCGACGGCTTGTTGGGGGAGCATCATTTCTATATCGGTTTCAAGACCCAGCACCCCGGCGTCGATATCCCCGATCATCTATCCGCCCAGTACCCTGACGAAATGACCATCGTCATCCAGCACAAATACTGGGGCCTGGAAGTCGGCGAAGACGCTTTTGAAATCACCCTCAGCTTCGGCGGACAGGGCCAGCGCCTGTATATTCCCTTCCGGGCCCTGACATCATTCCTCGACCCCTCGGTGCAATTCGGCCTGCAATTCGGCCAGCAGGACGACGATGGCAAGGCGGACATCAGCGAGGCGCCCGCGAGCGAAGCGGCTGAACCGGCGCCCGAAAGCAAAGCCGAGACCAAGACCGAAGATGGTGAAGGCGATGACGGTGACGGCGACGGCGGCGACAACGTCGTCACCCTGGATCAATTCCGCAAGGATTAGGCAGGCAGTCCCGATATGACCACAACCGAATTGGATACCGGCACGGATCATCTATTGGCGCGCCTGGAAGATGGCGTCCTGGTGATTACCCTGAACCGGCCGGAAGCGCGCAACGCCCTGTCCGATGAACTGTCCCCGGCGCTGCGCCGTATGCTGGCAGCGGCAGCTACGGATGACAATATCGGCGCGCTGGTGCTGACCGGCACCGGCACCGCCTTTTGTGCCGGTGGCGACGTCAAGGGCATGGGCGGCAACTCAACCAAGAAAACCATGACGGCGGAAGAACGCATCGCCGATCTGCAACACCGCCAGCGGGCCCTGACCGGCGCGCTTTTCACCCTGCCGCAACCAACCATCGCCGCCCTGCCCGGCCCGGCCGTTGGTGCCGGCCTGGCCATAGCGCTGGCCTGCGATATCCGCATCGCCGCCGCCTCCGCCTTTGTCTCCACCGGTTATCGCCGGGTGGCATTAAGCGGCGACTACGGCCTGTCCTGGACCATGACCAGACTGGTCGGCACCGCGCGGGCGCGGGAGTTCATGTTCTCCGGCGAGCGGATCGAGGCAGAGCATGCCGAACGGATCGGATTGGTCAACCGGGTCGTTCCCGATGACGAACTACAGGACGCGGCCATGACCATGGCAAGATCCTTCGCCGCCGGCCCCCGCATGGCGCAACGGCTGATGAAGGAAAATCTCGAACTGGCCATGCAGACGGATTTTTTCACCGCCCTCGATAACGAGGCGGAACAACTGGTCAAAGCCTCGGCCCACCCCGATCACGGCGAAGCCGTCCGCGCCTTCATCGAAAAACGCCAACCCGTATTCGGCAAACCGGACGACGCTGAATAGCCTGAACCTGATTGAAAGATTGCCATTGCGCTGACGCTTGCCTACCCTCTGCGCATGTCCATAGCACCCGATATTCCCTCTCCCGACGCGGTGATCAAGCCGCCTCTGGAACGCGCCCCCGCCGGCGCCATTGATTGTCACGCCCATGTTTTCGCCGCGCCCGGTGCCCATTATCTAAGCCCCAACCGCGCCTATACCCCGCCGGAGGCCACCTTGGCGTCCTATCAGGCCATGCTGGCCAGTCTGGGTATCCAGCGCGGCGTGATCGTCCAGCCCAGCCTCTATGGCACGGTCAACGACTGCAGCCGCGAGGCGGTGGAAGCCATGGGCGACAATGGCCGCGGCGTCGCGGTAATCGACAAGAACGTGGATGAAGCCGAATTGCACCGCCTGCACGGGGCGGGCTTTCGCGGTACCCGATTTAACTTCGTCACCGACGGCGGTATCGATTTGAGCGAGTTAGAAGCGGTCGCCGACCGGATCAAGGATCTGGGCTGGCACATTCAATGCTTTATCGACCGCCATACCTTGTTGGAATTGCTGCCGCGCCTGAAAACCATGCCCGTCGATCTGGTATTTGATCACCTTGGCCAGCCGGACCCCGAGGGCGACATCGATCAACCAAGCTTCCGCGCCCTGCGTGATCTGCTGGAGGGCGGGCGGGCCTGGACCAAGATTTCCGGCGCCTATCGGGTGGATCACGGCGGCGCGCCGTGGCCCATCGCCGATCAGTTCGCTGAATGCCTGGTCCGCGAGGCACCCGACCGCCTGGTCTGGGGCAGCGACTGGCCGCATCCGCACATTGATCCATCCCCCATGCCCAACGATGGCGATCTGTTTAATCGCCTGCTGGCCTGGACCCCGGATGCGGCGGTGCGGCAAAAGATCCTGGTGGAAAATCCGAGTAAACTCTACGAATTCGCCTAAGCCACCCAGCCTTTCGTCACGGAACGCCATGCGCCCGGCGGCATTCCAACGGCACCGCGAAATTGTCGGGTAAGGTGGCTTTGGTCCGAAAACCCCGATGCGTGCGCCGCCTCCGACAAGGATGAGCCGGCGGCGATGAGCGCTTGCGCATTCTCCAACCGGCGCATGATCAGAAAACGGTGCGGACTGACACCAAATGCAGCGCGGAACTGGCGGGCCAGCGCCCAGCGGTCATGCCCGGTGACGGCTTCCAATTCCCCGCTGCCGACGTCATCTTCGATACTAGCGGCAAGAAGGTCGCGGGCCTTGCCGACCGCCTGCTGATCAACTTTGAATTCAGTGTTCACGGCACCCGAGAGACGCTCCAAGGCGCTGGCAAGGGCCAACACCTTGTCAATCCTTTCAAGATCGCAGATCGCCTCATTCATATGCGACAGGAACGCTTCGATGGCCGTGCGCAAGCCAAGGTCATTGCTGACCGCATCCGATACAAAGGGCAATCCACGACCCGCGATGGCGTCTCTGACCAGGCCCGGATCAAGATAGAGGATACGATAGCCAAAGCCCTGATCGGTTCCCGCCCGTCCATCATGCAGTTCATCAGGATGCAGGACATAGACCTGGCCGGGCAGACTATGAAAGGTATCGCCACGGTAATTGAACGACTGAACACCCAAGGTCGTGATGCCAATGCCATAGGTATCATGGCGATGCGGTGCGAAAGGCCGGCCTTTGAAAAAGGCCCGCATGCGCTCCATACCGCGGGCGGGAGGCGCGGTGATGATTTGATCACTCAAGTCCGAGGCAGGGCCGCACGAATGTTCAAGACCCGGCTGATCCGCGAATGGTTTAGTGCTGGCCATTATCAGGGCATCCCCAAATTCTTTATCGCCCAGGTCGGACATAGCATTTCTTGAAGGCATCAACCATGGTTGAAAACGTCATACTACTGCTGATGGCAGCCATACCGTTGATGGGCAGCCCCGGCCCGGCGACATTGAGCACGGCAGCGGCAGCCTCGGTCTTTGGCGCCAGGCGCAGCCTGCCCTATCTGGCCGGCATCATGTTGGGCACCACGACGGTGATCGCCATTGTCGCGACGGGGATCACCGGCATGCTGTTTGCCGTCCCCGGCGTCTTGCCAGTACTGACGGTCGCCGGATTTGCTTACATCCTTTATCTGGCCTTCAAGATCGCCACGGCGCCCGTACTTTCCGAGGAGACGGGAAATGCCGCGCCGCCCACTTTGTTCGGTGGGTTATTGCTAGGCATCAGCAATCCGAAAGCCTTCGCCGCCATCGGCGCCGTCTTTTCCAGCTCGGTTGTCGTGCCAGGTGATCCGGCCTTGGACGCGGTTGTTAAGTTCACGGTGATGCTTGCCATTGTCACGCCGATTAACATCTCTTGGCTGCTGCTAGGCGCGTCACTATCCCGTATCCTGCGTCACCCAACCACCGGACGGGCCATCAATATTGTCTTCGCGATCCTATTGGTGCTGTCCGTCGCGCTGGCCGTCTTGATCTAAGGCACCCTATTCGTGAACGTCCGTGTGATAGGATTTCGAAATGATGCTCCAGCCATCCGAAGTCCGCATCAAGGTCAGATAGTCGGTGAAATAGCGTGGCGGGATGGCGCAGTTAACCACCGCATGGGCCGTATCGGGCCCGGATTTTTGGATCGAGACAATACGGTCATGGCGTTTCAGGCCCTGGCTGCGGGCTGACTCACGGCCGCCGATCAGCTCGAAATATTGCGCCCGGGGCATATCGGTGATGCTCGCGCCATCAGTCGAATACAGATGGGAGTCGGGATGGAAGACCCGGGCGAACTTGTCCAGATCGCCGTCGTACAGACCGTCGAAATAGTCCCCCAACAGGGCCGTGATCTCGTTAATGCTTGGATCGTCGAACGTATCGCTCATTGCAGCTTCCTCTTCATACGGGCCTGTCACCCTGGACCACGGCACGGTGCACGATGCGCCGTTCCTTGGCGGCATCATAGCCCGTTACGCAATGAACCGTGCAACGGTTGTCCCACATCAGCACATCATTGTCCCGCCAGCGGTGGCGGTAGAGGTACCTATCCTGGGTGCCATGCCGCTCCAATTCGGCAAGCAGCGCTTCGCCCTCCGCCCGTTCCATACCGGCAACGTGCGAGGCATGGTTGCCCAGATACAGGGCCTTGGCGCCGGTTTCCGGATGTGTGCGGACCAGGGGGTGTTCCACGGGCGGCGCGGCGGCGATTTCATCCGCCGTGGCCGGGCGCTCATCGGATTTTTCCCGGCTGCGCTTCCAGTCATGCACCACCCGCAACCGCGACAGCCTGGCCGCCCGGTCCGCGTCCAGGTCGGCGTAGGCCCGCTCCATATCAGCAAACAGGGTATCGCCGCCTTCACGTGCCACGGATGGCGAGCGCAGAACCGTGAACATGGACGGCGTGGCGACATAGGATTTATCCGTATGCCAGACCAGGGTGCCCCGTTCGGGATGCACGCCGGTCGGCTTTCCGTCCGCTCCAACATTGCCGAAGATCTGGATTTTCGGCAGGGCATCATGCCGCGTGCCGCGGTTGATATGGCCTTCCAGGGGGCCAAATCGTTGCGCAAAGCCAAGATGGCGTTCGTCATCCAAATGCTGATCGCGAAAGACCAGAACCTTGTGCCGGATTATCGCCGCGCGGATCGCGGCGAAAGTTTCATCGGTCACCCCACCGCCAAGATCAACGCCGCCGATCTCGGCCCCGAAACCACTGTCTTCCGCCTTGATCGTGAACGCCGTGCTGTTCATATCGCGCCCCCATCCCCGTCTCGGAGACAGCATGGGCCAGTCGAGGGGCGCTGGCAAGCGGGGCGCGGTCAAGCGCCGCGCGGGCCGAGAATGATAATCGCCGCACCGGCCAGGCAAACCGCCGCCCCCAGAAGGTCCCAGCGGTCGGGCCGCTGCATCTCCACCAGCCACAACCAGCCCAGCGAGGCCGCGATATAAACACCGCCATAGGCGGCATAGGCCCGGCCCGCGAAGCCGCTGTCTATCCGCGTCAACAGAAACGCGAACAGCAGCAAACTGGCCATGCCCGGCAACAACCACCAAACTGATTTATCCAAACGCAGCCAGGCCCAAAAGGCGAAACAGCCGGCGATCTCGGCAATGGCAGCCCCCAGGTAAGTGACGGCCAGCGGAAGTATGGTTGCGTTCATGGCCCCTCCCCCCAAGGTTTAGGCTGGCTTAGGTCGGCTTATCCCCCAAACAGCTTTTTGTATTTTTCCTGAAAGACCGGCCAGACTTCCGGGTTCAACAGGCGCGGCGGCCGGCGGCCGGCAAAGATTTCCAATAGCTGCTCGCCCGCGTAAGTGCCCATCTTGTGCCGGGATTCGTGGGTCACGCCCGCCGTGTGCGGGCTGGCCAGAACGTTCGAGAGGCTCAACAAAGGATGATCCGATGCAGGCGGCTCCACGGCCCAGACATCCAGGCCGGCGGCGGCCAGATGGCCGCTGTCGAGGGCTGTGAACAACGCCGCTTCGTCATGAATGCCGCCACGGGCGGTGTTGATAAATATCGCGCCGGGCTTCATCTGATTAAAGGATTCCGTGTTCAGAAAATCCTCCGTCTCCGCCGTGCGTGGACAATGCACGGTGATGTAATCCGCCGCCGATAGCAGTTCGTCCCAGGATGCCTTGATGGCGCCGCGCTCGACGAAATCGCTGTCGTCCAGATACGGGTCATAGGCCAGCACTCGCATGGAAAACAACGTCCCGCACAGCTCGGCCACGCGCCGGCCAACATGGCCCAGGCCGATAATGCCAACGGTCTTGCCGTGAATATTGTGGCCCATGAAACTGGTGCGATCGATGCCGTCCTGGGCCCGCATGTATTGATCGGTCTCGCCCACCCGCTTGGACAGGCTAAGCATCAGGGCAAGGGCATGTTCGGCCACCGCCTCGGCATTGCCGCCGGCTTGATTAACGACCAGCACGCCTGCCTTGGTGCAGTCGGCCAGATCAATGGTATCGGTACCCGAACCCATGGACGAGACCACCAGCATATTGGGACAGCGCGCTAGAAACTCGCTGTGGGCAAAAAACTGATCGGGCAATTCATCCCGCGTGGCGCGGATCTGATAGCCATGGGCCCCCGACAGCGCCTGCCAATTCTCGGCATCGGAGGAGCCGAGCTCCAACTTCTGCACGTTGATGGAGGGATCCCGGGCCAAGACCTCCGCCGTTACCGGGTGGGCAAATTTCTCAAAATAGACCAGGCGCTTTTCGCCATTGTTTTCAACTTCTGACATTTGGTTCGATTACTTCTCTTCGATTTTTGACAGCTTGTTCCAATCATAGGGCAAGGGCTGTTTCGCGGCAAAGCGGGCGATAGCATCCGCATGATAGTCGCTGTCGAAACAGACCGCCTGGGCCGAGGCTTCCATTTCCGCCATGGAGCGGTAGTCCTGGTGCAATGATTGATTGACCAAAGCCTTGGTCGCCGCCTGCGCCACTTTCGAGCCCACCGCCAGCCGTCCTGCCAGGGCGCGGGCCTGATCCATCAACTGATCTGGTTCGCAGACTTCCAGCACAATACCCAGATCCATGGCCTCCTGCCCGCCGATGGCACGCGCCGTGCACATCAGTTCCTTGGCCCGTTGGCCGCCGACCATGCGCGGCAGGGTATAGAGCATGGCCATATCGGGGATCAGGCCGATGCGGCCAAAAACGGCGCAAAATTGCGCCCGATTGGTAGCGATGATGAAATCCGCCACCAGGGCCAGGGAAAAGCCGCCGCCATAGGCCGGGCCGTCCACCGCCGCGATCACCGGGCAGTCCAGGTTGTACAGCGGCTCCAGCCAGGCATGGACGTCCAATACCCGGCTGCGCACCTTGTCGGCCTTGCCCAGGCCGCCCGCCATGGCTTTGGTATCGCCGCCGGCGCAAAAGACCCCGCCGGCGCCGGTGATGATCACCGCCTTTATATCGTCATCGCCGCGTACGGTCTCGATCATCGCGGCAATTTCATCGCGCACCTGCAGGCTGAGGGCATTGCGCGCCTCGGGCCGGATCATGGTGAACGTGGCGATGCCGCCCGCGATTTCGAGCTTACTATGTGGTTCGGCCATGGTGTCTCTCCTCCTATGATTTTTCACCAGCATAAAGCAGATACGGCAACCGCTGGCTTTTCTTTTCTGGGCCTGAATTCTCTTCCCCCCCACCAAGGCTTTGGCTACCATTCGTCCGTGTTCGTAGCTTGTATGGGAGTGACCGGGCCATGGCTCAAAAACGCCGCAGTTTTTATGGTTGGGGATTTGAGGAAGACGCCGTCTCCGCCGACGAGATGGCCTGGTTCGAGGGAACCTGGGCAAAGCTGTTCGGGGTCGACGGTTTCGACCCGGCGCCAATGCCCATCGAGAGCGAGATCGATCTGCGCGCACCGCGCATAACCATTCCCTCTACATTGCAGGCATTCTGCACGGCGGAAAAATACGACCGTCTGTTCCACAGCTATGGCGCCTCTGTGCATGATCTGGCGCGGATCATTCATCACCGTGACTTTTCCAACCCGCCCGATGCCGTCGCCTATGTGCGCGACGAAGCGGATATTCAAGCCGTGCTGGACTGGTGCGGCAGCAACGATCTGGCGGCGATACCGTTCGGCGGCGGTTCCTCTGTTGTCGGCGGGGTCAATCCGCCCAGCGACGAGCGTTACCGGGGCACGGTAACCATCAACCTTGGCAAGTTGAACAAGGTGCTGGAAATCGACAAGACCTCTCAGGCCGCCCGCGTCCAGGCCGGCGTCCTGGGGCCGGAGTTGGAAAACCAGCTGCGCCCATCGGGTTTGACCATGCGTTTCTTTTTGCAGGCCTGGGAGTTCTCCTCCCTGGGCGGCTGGATCGCGACGCGGGCGGCGGGCCATTTCGCCACCGTCTACACCCAGATCGACGACCATGTGGAAAGCCTGCGCGTGGTCACGCCCGAGGGCCTGATCGCCTCGCGCCGGGTGCCTGCATCGGGCGCCGGGCCCAATCCCGACCGGCTGTTCCTCGGCTCGGAAGGCACCCTGGGCATCATCACCGAGGCCTGGGTCCGCCTGCACCGCCGCCCGACCATCCGGCTGGCCACGACGGTGCGCTTCGGCGACTACGAAAAGGCGGTGGCGGCGGTACGCGAGATCACGCAGGCCGGTCTGTACCCGGCCAATGCCCGGCTGATCGAACGCTCGGAAGCCGCCTTTACCGAGGCCGGCGACGGCAGCGCCGATGTCCTGGTGCTGACATTTGAATCCGCTGATCATCCACTGGAACCCTGGATGGACCGGGCCTTGGAAATCTGCGGCGATCATGGCGGGGAATGGGACAACGAAGCCCTGGCCCAGGCTGATTCACAGCGCAGCGGCGCGGCCGGGAATTGGCGCAACAAGTTCCTGCGCGGGCCATACCTGCGTGAACATGCCATCGCGCGGGGCGTCATGCGCGACACGGTGGAAAGCTGCATCACCTGGGACCGCTATCTGGATTTCCAGGATCAGGTAAAACGCCGCACCTTGGAGGCGATCCGCGAGATCACGGGCCGGGAGGGCACCTGCACGGTACGCTTTACCCATCTTTATCCCGACGGGCCGGCGCCGTATTTCACCTGGCATGCCCTGGGCGACAAGGAAGCGC
>CAYWYB010000013.1:3076-31018 GCA_964462145.1 uncultured Rhodospirillaceae bacterium | reverse complement strand
GACCGCCCATCAATGGTACCCGGTGGGCGGTCGGGCCGGGGGAGCGGGTGGTTCAGACGGCATTGAAAATGCCTAGCGCTGCTTGATCCGAACAAATAGCAGGAACGGCGCCGCGCCGAGACAAACCAGGGCGTAGAGCAGAAATGCGTTCGAATAACCGATCATGGCGGACTGGCGTCCGACTTCGGAACTGATCGCGGCCAGGCCGGGAACGGTTTCGGCGCTCCACAGCCCCACAATATTTGGGAATTCCAGTATCTTGTTGGCCGGGCTGATGTTCTCCGCCATTTCGGCGTAATTGACTTTGCTGGTCCGTACCACTGTCATCACGCACAGCGATATGAAGATTGAGGAGCCAAAGTTGCGTAGCAAATGGAACAGCGCCGAACCTTCCGCCAATCTGCTGGCCGGTAACGAGGCGAAGGTGACAATGGACAACGGCACCCACATCACGCCGGTGCCAATGCCCTGAATGATGCCGGCCACGCCAACGGCGATCGGCGGGACGTCAAGATTAAAGCCCGACATTTGCCAGCCGCTCCAGCCAATCAGGCCCAGGCCCAGAAATAGGCCCACCCTTGGGTCGAAACGGCCCATTAGGGCGGCGGCGAAAAAGCCGATCACCATGCCGGCGCCGCGCATCGCCAACAGCGTGCCGATCAAAGAGTCCGGATAGCCTCTTAGATTTTGCAGCATGGTGGGAAACAGTACCGTCGGCGTAACATTCAAAAGTCCGTATACGAAAACCAGGAATAGGCCGACGTTGAAGTTTCGATCGGTGAACAGCGCTGGTGAGATAAAGGGCTCGGGATGGCTCATCATCTGCACGAAGAAGAGATAGAGCCCCAGGGCCATCAATGCGGCAACAATGATAATTTCGCTGGATTCGAACCAGTTTTCCCGCTCGCCCCGGTCCATCATCAGTTGCAGGCAGGTCACGGCAACTGAAAGTGCCAGAAAGCCAGTCCAATCCAGGCGCAGTTTTCGCCGGGGCCCCGAATCGTGGATGAAGGCGACCAAGCCGATTAACGCCGCCACGCATAGCGGCAGGATCAGGATGAATATCCAGCGCCAGTTATATTCCTCCGCCAGATAGCCACCGATCATCGGTGCGATGGCCGGCCCAATAACCACGGACATGCCGAAAATGCCCTGCGCCATGGCCCGCTGGCTGGGGGGATAGGCGGCAACGATGATGGCTTGCGACAGCGGGACCAGTGGCGCGCCGAAGACGCCCTGGCCGATCCGATACAACAGCAGCGGCGCCAATGTGGTCGCGGTGGCGCACATCATCGAGGCTATGCCGAAACCGATCACCGCGACGATCATCACACGGCGTTCGCCAAAGCGGGCGACGATCCAGCCGGTCATCGGCGTGGCGACGGCGGTGGCGACCACATTCAGGGTTATCACCCAGGAGACCTGATCCGGTGTCGCCGACAGCGCGCCCTGCAATTGCGGCAGGGCGACGTTGACTATGGTCAGCGTCAGGGCATAGAGCATGGTGCAGAGCGACATGGTCAGCAGAATGAGGGCCCGCTGATAGGCCGTCCGCGCCACTACCTCCTCGCCCGATGTGGTACTCATTACTTGAGACTATCGATTGTTTATGACCGCTTGGCGAAACTTTTTTTGCCATTCAGCCCGGGCGGCTTGAGACCGTCACCGGTAAAGGCTGAAGGCTTGAGAACTGGTTGTTCCGATGCTCAGAGTAGCGGCTAGGGATTGCCATGGCAATTGGGCGCCCTGTGGCGCTGGAATTGCGCTGGCGGTTTATTAGAGGGCGGTTTTTGCCAATTGATAATAGGGCCGACCAGCCAAAACGGACTGCACCACCTTCGTGACGATGGAGCTGCCTGTTATGGGCGCGTCCAGCCGATGTTCGGTCCAATGACGAAAGCGGCCCCGTTCCGTTACCACGTATTGGCCAACGGGTAGTTCCTTGGACAGGCTATGGAGCTGCTTCAAGTACGACCGCCGTTCCGGATTTTCGATGGTGAAGGGCAGGGGTCCAAGGTCCGTGGCCAGTTCCAGAAAAATCTCGGATTCGCGGCCCACGATCTGGCAGAAAATGGCCAAGCCGTGCCAGTCGAAACGAAAAGCTATGGGCAGATTGGCCGACATATCGCCGATCACCGAGCCGGCTTCGTCCAGCGCATCATTCAGATTGGCATAATTCGCCGCATCGTCCTCGGCATGCATGTCGGGCATGGCGTCCGCCATGTTCCAATCCTCTGAATAATCTTCCTGGTAGTCCACCGACATAAAACTGCTCCCCTTTACAGCTGCGATTACAACGCGATCGAGTTAACTTCACGTAAACGAACCACAATTAAGCGCCATCGGCTGGCAAGGAACGGGCCGATAAGCCGGCTGGGGTGGCCGCATGGGTTTCTAATTGCCCGGTTTGATACTACATATCTCTCTAATAGCGCGGTGGCGCGGTGAATTTTACTGGGCGAATTTTACTGGGGATGGTGGTTTAACATGCGGGGCAGTTTCGATCCTACGGCGGAGGGGCCAGGCCGCAGCCATTGGCGGACGCTGGCGACTTTGATGCCGTATCTGTGGCCCCAGGGGCGCTGGGATCTGCGGTTTCGGGTCATCGTGGCCATGGCCTTGCTGGCCTCGGCCAAGGTGGCGATCGTCTTTATTCCCTTCGTATACAAGGAAGTTGTCGACAGCCTGAATATCACCGGCGCGGACGGCAAAATCAGCGCGGCGGTGACTATTCCGGTTCTAATGATTCTTGCCTTTGGCGCGGCGCGTCTGGCGGGACAGGCCTTTGGCGAACTGCGCGACGCGGTCTTTGCCAAGGTTGGGCAAAACGCCCTGCGCACGGTGGCCTTACAGGTTTTCCGCCATCTGCATCATCTATCCCTGCGCTTCCATTTGGACCGGCGTACCGGCGGGCTGAGCCGCGCCATTGAACGGGGCACCAAGGGTATAGATTTTCTGCTGCGTTTTTCCCTGTTCAATATTCTGCCCACCCTGTTGGAGCTGTCCCTGGTCTGCGGCGTCTTGTTGATCAATTACGGCGCCGATTATTCCGGCATCACCCTGTTTGCCGTGGGCGTCTACATCATCTTTACCCTGACGGTCACGGAATGGCGCCTGAAGCACCGGCGCGAGATGAACCGCACCGACAGCGAGGCCAATACCCGGGCCATCGACAGTCTGCTGAACTTCGAAACCGTGAAGTATTTCGGCAACGAGGGTCACGAGGCCGTCCGTTTCGACCAATCCATGGCGCGTTACGAAAGCGCCGCCGTGCGCAGCCAGACATCCCTGGCCATATTGAATATCGGCCAGGGCGTGATCATCGCCTTTGGTATGTGTTCGGTCATGCTGTTGGCCGCCAACGGCATTATCAACGGTGAATTGAGTATCGGCGATTTCGTCCTGATCAACACATTCATGATGCAATTGTACCAGCCCCTGGGCTTTCTCGGCTTTGTCTACCGCGAGATCAAGCAGAGCCTCGTGGACATGGATAAGATGTTCGAACTGATCGAGGTGCATACGGAAGTCGCCGATACGCCCGATGCCGCGCCGTTGCAAATTACCGCCGGCGATGTGGCGTTCGAGCATGTTGATTTCGGCTACGAGGATACACGGCGCATCCTGCATGATGTCAGTTTCCGGGTGCCGGCGGGCCATACAGTGGCAATTGTCGGGCCGTCGGGGGCGGGTAAGTCGACCATATCGCGCATTCTGTTCCGTTTTTATGACGTTCAGAGCGGGCGTGTCCTGATCGATGGCCAGGATGTCCGCGGCGTCAGCCAGCAATCCCTGCGCGCCAGCGTCGGCATCGTGCCGCAAGACACGGTGCTGTTTAACGACAGCATCCGCTACAACATCCGCTATGGCCGGGTCGACGCCACGGATGAAGAGATCGAGGCGGCGGCGAAGCTGGCCCAGATCCATGATTTCGTGACCGGCCTGCCCGATGGCTACGACACGGCGGTGGGCGAGCGCGGACTGAAACTGTCGGGCGGCGAGAAACAGCGTGTGGCGATCGCCCGGACGATCCTGAAGAACCCTTCGATCCTGCTGTTCGATGAGGCCACCTCGGCCCTGGATTCACAGACCGAGAAGGAAATCCAGGCGGCACTTCGCCTGGTCTCCCGCGACCGCACCACTTTGGTCATCGCGCACCGTCTTTCGACCATCGTCGATGCGGACGAAATCATCGTGCTGGAGGCGGGCCGCATCGTCGAGCGGGGCCGTCACGAGGCCTTGCTGGCGGCCAACGGCACCTATGCCGCCATGTGGCAACGGCAGCAGGAGCAGGCAGAGGCCTTGCAACGGCTGGAAAGGCTGGATAAGGATGAGCCGAGAATGGAAAAGGAACCGGTGGTGTAGGGGTTTACCCGCCGGTAATATGGCTATGACTTATCAGGATTTGGCGACGCAATGGATGCACTGAAGGCGGTGATGGTGCCGATCAACCGCGAAGGCTATCGCTTTATCGCGATCTTCGCGCTGGCGACGATCATTCTTTTTTGGATCGCCGATCCCCTGGGCTGGCTGGGCGTGATCCTGACCTGTTGGTGCGTCTATTTCTTCCGTGACCCCGAGCGCACGACGCCAAGCCGCGACGGCCTGATCATCTCGCCGGCCGATGGCGTGGTGCAATCGATCGAAATGGCGGTGCCCCCCGCCGAACTTGGCATGGGCGAGGAACCGCGCCAGCGCATCGCCGTCTTCATGAACGTCTTCAATGTGCATGTGAACCGCATCCCCATTGATGGCGAGATCACGGCGGTGTCCTATCGTCCGGGCAAGTTTCTCAATGCCTCCCTGGACAAGGCCTCGGTCGACAATGAACGCCAGGCCATCCGCATGACCACCTCGTTAGGCCAGGATATCGCCTTTGTGCAGATCGCCGGCCTAGTGGCGCGGCGCATCGTATGCGGCCTGTACGAAGGACAGCGGGTGCGCGCGGGGGAACGTTTCGGCCTGATCCGTTTCGGCAGCCGGGTCGATGTCTATCTTGACGACGGCACGGCGCCTTTGGTGGCGGTGGGGCAACTGGCGGTGGCCGGCGAGACCGTATTGGCAGATTGCGACAGCGACGAAGCAAGACGGGTGGGAGAAGTACGATGAAAATCGGACGCCATAACCGAAGGCTGCGGGAGCTACCGGTTAACAGCCTGATCCCGAATATCCTGACGGTGCTGGCGTTATGCGCTGGGATGTCGGCGATCCGCTTCGCCATGCAGGAGAAGTGGGAGTTGGCGGTCGCCGCGATATTGGTGGCGGGCGTGCTGGATGGCTTGGATGGGCGCATGGCGCGGTTGTTGAAGGGCGCGACGAAATTCGGCGCCGAATTGGACTCGCTCTCCGACTTTATCGCCTTCGGCGTGGCGCCTGCCATGGTGATCTATCTGTGGAGCACCCAAGTACTGGGCGGCATTGGCTGGATCGCCGGGCTGGCGTACAGCACCTGCATGGCCTTGCGCCTGGCGCGCTTTAATACGGCCCTGGATGATCCCGACCGTTCGGCCTGGTCGAGCTATTTCTTCACCGGCATGGCCGCGCCCGCGGCCGCCTGCGTCGCCCTGCTGCCCATGGCGGTCAGCTTCCAGGTTGGCGAAAGTTTTCTGCAGCAACCGATTTTCATGGCCCTGTGGCTGCTGTTCGTGGCCTTCATGGCGATCAGCCAGATACCGACATACTCCTTCAAGCGGGTGCGTATCCGCCGGGAATATGTGCTGCCCATGCTGCTGGTGGTGGCCATCGTCGCCGCCATATTGGCCAGCTATCCCTGGTTCGTACTTTCGGTCATGGGCCTGGCATACCTGGGCTCCATTCCGTTCAGCTACCGAGCCCAGCAGCGTTTCGCCGAGGCCCAGGAGATACCCGCAGCGGACGCCGCCGATGACAGCCACGCAAGCGAGGACGACAAGGCGCCTTCGCCATAGCTGCGGCATGCTCTAGAAATCGGGCGTCTCGTCGGTCTCGTTTGGGTCATCGAGGCGATAAATGCTGGATAAGATCATGTTGATCTTTCCCACGTCATCGACCAGCGGCAGCTGTAGCTTGGCGTAGGTCATGACGCTGTCGCTCATGTTGGAATGGTCCACCAAGCTTTCCGGTTGACCGGTTTCAGCAACCTTTCGATAGTTTTGCCGGATACGCTCGGGCACGTCGCGCATTTTCCAGCCGGTCATGTCCACGCCGTAGTAATCGGTGATCGCGGTGCCGTACAATCGATAGAAACTGTCCTCGAACGGCTCCGCCAGTTGGACGATCATGATGTGGCCCAGAAGATCCGGTATCTCCAAAGGGTCCAAATCCGCACGGCTTGGATAGCCTTCCGCGGTACATTTGCTCAACCAATAGCGATAGAGCGCGACCAACTTGGGGTGGTCGATCTTGCTTTCATTCAACGGTTGATGCGGCATGTACTGGAAGGCCTCCGTATCCATTCCGATGGAACTGAAAATAACGTCGTTATTCCCCCGTCGCCTCCCCAACTGCTCTCGTCTTCAGTGTATCACCAGTAGCATTCACTGAGTGCATCTTCCCCCCGAGATATCGATGATCGAACCCGTTGAATGCTGCGCATCCGCCGACAAAAGCCACAGCACGGCGCTCGAGACGTCTTCCACTTCGCCGACCCGCCCATTGGGCGTGCCCGCGAGAACACCTTCCAGCCAGGCTGGATTGATCTTTGCCGCTTCCTTTACCATGTCCGTATTGATGATGCCGGGCCTTACGCCGAAAACGCTGATGCCCTCGGGCGCCTGCTCTTTTGCGAGACCAATGGTGAGGCAATCGACCGCCGCCTTGCCGGCTGCATAGTCCACAAAGGCGCCGGGTGCGTACGACCTCGCCGCAGCCGAGGAAATGTTGACGATGGTGCCGCCTTTTCCACCGTGACGCCTTGCCATTCGTTTTACCGCTGATCGGCAGCAAACGAACAGGCCGAATACGTTGATATCGAGCATACGATGGGTTTGCTCAATATCCAGGTCTTCAATCGGGCCAATGCCCGTTGCCACTCCGGCACTGTTTACCAAGCCCGTGATGGGGCCGAGTTCACGTTCGGTCTGGCTGAACAATGCCTCGACATCGTCCGGATTTGCGACATCGGCCTTGACCACGCAGGCTTTCATGCCGTGGCCGCGAACATCTGCGGCAACTTCCTCGGCGCTCTCTTCGTTCGAGGTGTAGTTTATGCCGACATGCCAGCCTTTTTCGGCCGCCAGTTGAGCGACGCCGGCGCCAATGCCGCGGCTGCCGCCAGTAACCAATAGCACTCCCATCGATCCCTCCTCGATTGCATTCACCAGGCTATAGCAAAGATCATCCGTTCCTATGGCCAGCCGGCGCCGGGGACCTTGACCTCGACCGTTTCGATCCGGCCTGAACGAAGCGCCGCCGTATCCGGCCCCGATTGTAGGCAGGTGCAGATGAACAATGTGCGCCGTTCGGGTCCGCCCAGCATGCAGGCGAAGGAACCCATCTCGCCGGTCGAGACGCGGTCCGTGACCTCGCCGCCCTCCAGCACCCGAATGGTTTCCTTATTGCGTGGGTCGGCGACCCAGACCGCGCCGTCCGCGTCCAGGCAGATGCCGTCGGGGAAGCCGCCATTTAGATCAGCCCAGACCCGGCGGTTCGACAGTGTGCCGTCAGCGGCCCGGTCCCAAGCGCTGAGGATATTGCCCCGCGTCTCGCCGACGATCAGGGTGCCGCCGTCTGGCGTAATGACCGAACCATTGGGAAAGGCCAAGCCTTCCGCCGCAACGGAAACGGCGCCGTCGGGATCGACGCGGATCAAATCGGCGGCCTTGAACTCGGAACCATCGTGGCTGTTGAAGCCGAAATTGCCCACATAGGCGCCGCCCTGTTCGTCCACCACCATGTCGTTGCAGTGATAGTTGGCCAGTGCCGACAGATCCGCTACCTCCACCAGGCCGCCGGGGTCCAGGCGCAGCAAACGGCGGTCGGTCATGGAGACCACCAAAAGCCGGCCATCCGGCGTCCAGCCCAGGCCGGACGGTTGGCCCGGCACCTTGACGATGGTCTCGCGCTGGCCGGCCATATCCACGGCCACGACTTCATGGGCATAGAAGTCGGAGAACCACAGCCGGCCCTCGTGCCAGCGGGGCCCTTCGGGGAAGGTCAGGTCCGTAAGCAGGATTTTTGTCTGATCAGCCATCGCAATTGTGTTCCCTGGTTTTTGATGGGGTCTATAATGCCTATCTGGAATAGTAGATTAAATTGATGGAGGAGGCGACGATGCGTTTACAGGACCGAATTGCAATGGTGGTCGGTGCGGGACAAAGCCCCGGCGAAACCATGGGTAATGGCCGGGCCACGGCGCTGGTCTTCGCCCGTGAAGGCGCCAAGGTCGCGGCGGTGGACCGTGATATGGCCTCGGCCCAGGAGACGGTGGCGATGATCGAGGAGGCTGGCGGCACGGCCATGGCGGTGGCCGCCGACGTTACTGACGAGGCGGCGGTCAAGGCCGCCGTGGACGCCACCCTGGGCGCCTACGGGCGGATCGATATTCTGCACAACAATGTGGGCATCTCCATCGCCGGCGGCGATGCGGAAATTACCGAGATTACGGTCGAGGCCTTTGATTTATGTGTCGCCGTCAATCTGCGCGGCATGGTGCTGGCCTGCAAACACGCCCTGCCGTCCATGCGCGAGAGGGGCAGCGGCGTGATCCTGAATATCTCATCCCTGGCCGCCTGGTCCGCCTATCCGTTGGTAGCCTACAAGACCACCAAGGCCGCCGTGGTCGCCCTGACCGATCAGTTGGCCATTCATAACGCGCGCTATGGCATCCGCGCCAACGTCATCTTGCCGGGCATGATGGATACGCCCATGGCGGTGGATACCCGTGTCGCGGCCCTGGGCAAGACGCGGGATGAAATCGTTGCCGGGCGCGATGCCAAGGTGCCCTTGGGTCGCAAAATGGGCACGGGCTGGGATATTGCCAACGCGGCGCTGTTCCTGGCCTCGGACGAGGCCAGCTTTATCACCGGCGCGGCTTTGCCTGTGGATGGCGGCACCTCCGTCAGCCTAGGCGCCGGCTAGAGCCTCGTCATGAGCCATATCCATATTCTATACGAGAACGCCGAATGGTCGGCGCCGCTGGCGGCGGAGCTGGAAAAACTGAAATTGCCCTATCGGCTTTGGGATCTGTCCCAGGGGCAGTTTGATCTTTCCGCCGCGCCGCCGGATGGGATTTACTATTCCCGCATGTCCGCCTCGGCCCACAGCCGTGGGCATCGCTTCTCGCCGGAATATGCCGATGGCATGATGCAGTGGCTGGAAGGCCATGGCCGCCGGGTCATCAACGGCAGCCGCGCCATTCGGTTGGAGTTGTCAAAAATCGCGCAGTATGCGGCCTTGCAGGCTGCCGGCATCGCCGTGCCACGGACCTGTCCCGCACTTGGCCGCGAGGCTGCGATCGAGGCTGGGCGAGGTTTTTCGGGCCCGTTTATCTCCAAGCACAACAGAGGCGGCAAGGGCCTGGGCGTGCATCTGCATGATGATGTCGCGGCCCTGGACGCCTGGTTCGACGGCCCGGATTACGAGGCCCCGGTGGATGGTCTTTTGCTGATGCAGGAGTATATCCAGGCGCCGGAGCCGATCATCCATCGCCTGGAATTTGTCGGCGGCGATTTTCTCTATGCGGTTCGCGTCGATACCCGCGACGGCTTTCAGCTCTGCCCGGCGGAGGCCTGCGCCATTGATCCCGCCCAGGGGCCAATGTTTCAGATTGTTGAAGATTTTACCTCGCCCCTTATCGCGGCTTATGAGGCGTTTCTCAGCGCCAACCAGATCCAGATTGCCGGTATTGAATTCATCATGGATGGCGCGGGCCGGGCCCTGACCTACGATATCAACACCAACACAAATTATAACCCGGAGGCGGAAGGCCGCATGGCACCCGGTGCGCCCAGGGGGCTGCCCAGCGTCGCAGCCTATCTTGGCCGCGAATTGACCGCCGCTGGTTATCCGGGCGGAATGATTGACGCCGCCCAATAGCCTCAAGACCCTTCGCTTTTGAACCATTTGGGCGCTAGGCCTCAAAGATTTTTTGTTACGTACTCTTTACATTGATATATCGAATTGCTATATGCAGATTTGATGCAGAGTAGAGAGGTTGTGGCGCCATGGATGTACGAACGTTGTGTCTCGGAGTTTTAAGTCTGGGCGACGCTTCCGGTTATGAGATCAAGAAACGGTTGGAGGATATTTTCAGCCATTTTTATGATGCCTCCTTCGGCTCCATCTACCCGGCCCTAAACCGGCTACAAAAAGAGGGCCTGGTCCATTGCGAGACGGAGACCCAGGCCAAGCGGCCCGATAAAAAGGTCTATAGCCTGACCGTCGATGGCCGCCTGACCCTGGTGCGGGAATTGAATAGTTTGCCGGGCCGCGACAGGGTGCGCTCGGAATTTCTGGTGGCCATGTGTTTCGCCGATTTGCTGTCGGCTGGCCAGATCGGCGAAATGATCGACCACAGGATCGCCCAACATCACCTCCAGGCGGCTGAACTCGCCGAGCGGGAGAACCAAGGCGCGGCAGCGCAACGTTTCGTCGCCGGCTATGGCCGGGCGCTGTACGAGGCGGCGGCGGCCTATCTGGAAAACAACCGATATCTGGTGGAAAGCGAGGCTCTGTTGGCCCAAGTCGACAGTGATCGAACCGGGGATGGCACCAATGATCGTGCCGGCGCGGCTGATTGAGCGGGAATAGCATTATGCGGAAATCATATCTTCTTGCGCTGGCCATTGCCGTGATCGCGGCGGGCTGGGTATTGAGTGGTGAATTCGGCGGCCAAGTAGGCTTGGGCGATGGTAAATCGACGCCGGGGGAAGCACCCTCGGTCGCCGAGCGCATGGCCAAGCAGGGTGAGAATGCCCTGACCGCCGTGCGCACCCGCGCATCCACGGCCAAGCCTCATTGGCGCGCGGTAACGGCGCGGGGGCATACGGAAGCCAAGCGCAAGGTTATGATCAAATCGGAAATCAAGGGCCGGATCAGCAAGGTTGCTTTGCGAAAGGGCAGCCGGGTACGCCGGGGCGATGTCCTGGTGCGCATTGAGGTGGCCGACCGTGACGCCCATATGGCGGAGGCCAAGGCCCTGGTGCGCCAGCGCGAAGTGGAATATCAGGCGGCTCAAAAACTGCGCAAGAAAGGCTATCGCGCGGAAACCCATTATTCCGCCGCCGCGGCTGCTTTGGATGCGGCAAAGGCAATGGTCAAGCAGATGGATGTCGCCCTGTCCCGCACCGTGATCTGGGCGCCGTTCGATGCCATTGTCGATAGCCGCGAGGTGGAACTGGGCGCCTATGTCAAGGATGGCAGCGGCATAGCCCTGTTGGTGGACGAGGATCCATATCTCGTCGTGGCCCAGATCAGCGAAAAGGATATTGGCCGGCTGAAGAACAACGCCAAGGGCAGCGCGGTATTGGTCACGGGTCAGAAAGTCTAAGGCCGCATTCATTATATTTCCGCCACGGCGGACGAGGCGACCCGTACCTATCGGGTGGAGTTGTTGGTGCCTAATCCGAAAGGCGAACTGCGCCACGGCACGACGGCGGAATTGAAATTTCCAACCAAACAGATCCAGGCTCATTTCATCACCCCGGCCATATTGACCCTGGATGATCAAGGCACGGTGGGTATTCGCTGTGTTGAAGCGGGGGGCAAGGTCGCCTTCTATCCCGTAAAAATAGTTGGCAGCGCCACGGATGGTGTCTGGGTATCGGGCCTGCCGGATGCCGCTGAACTGATCGTCGTGGGGCAGGAATATGTGCGCCGGGGCGACCGGGTGCGTATCTCCAACGGCGCCGAACAGGGGAAAGACGGCAAACGCGAGCCGCCAAAGACAGCCCCAAAGACAGCTGAGGCATCCGCCTCATGAATACGATCATCTCGGTCGCGGTGCACCATTCGCGGACGGTTCTTTCCGTTCTGGTGCTGGTGCTGATCGCCGGTCTGGGTTCATTTCTGACAATACCGAAGGAGTCCAAACCGGATATCAATATCCCCATCGTCTATGTCTCCATGAGCCATGACGGTATCTCGCCCGAGGATGCCGAGCGCCTGCTGGTCCGTCCCATGGAGCAGGAACTGCGCTCCATCGAAGGCATCAAGGAAATGCGCAGCCGGGCCGAAACCGGCCATGCTTCGGTGCTGTTGGAATTCGATGCCGGCTTCGATGCGGACAAGGCCCTGCGCGACGTGCGTGAAGCCATCGATTTGGTCAAACCCGACCTGCCTGATGAAACCGACGAGCCCACCGCCCATGAAGTCAATGTCGGGCTGTTTCCCGTTCTGGTCGTTACCCTGGCCGGTGATGTGCCCGAACGGACCTTGCTGCGTCTGGCCCGCAATCTACAGGACGAGTTGGAGGCACTGCCCGGTGTGCTGGAGGCCGAGATCGCCGGCGAGCGGGAGGAACTGCTGGAAGTCCTGCTCGATCCGCTGCGTATGGAAAGTTACAACATCAGCCAGGAGGAATTGGTCAGCGCCGTTACCCGGAACAATCAATTGATCGGCGCTGGGCCGCTGGATACCGGCAAGGGGCGCTTTCCTCTGAAGGTCCCCGGCCTGTTCGAAACCGCCAAGGATGTACTGGACCTGCCCATTAAGGCCTTTGGCGACGGGGTCATCACCCTGCGCGATATTACAACCGTGCGCCGGACATTCAAGGATGCCGACAGTTTCGCGCGCATCAACGGCCGCCGGGGCGTGACCTTGGAAATCAAGAAGCGATTGGGCGAAAACGTCATTGAGACCATCGACCAGGTGCGCCATCTGGTAACCGAACGGGCCAGGGAATGGCCCGCCGGGGTGCAGGTTAATTTCATTCAGGATGAATCCAAAGATATCCGCCGCATGTTGGAGGATTTGCAGAACAATGTCTTGAGCGCGATTTTGCTGGTGATGATCGTCGTGGTTGCCGCCCTTGGCTTGCGCACCGCCGGTCTGGTTGGCCTGGCCATTCCGGCCTCGTTCCTGTTCGGCATTCTGGTGCTCGATAGCATGGGTCTGACGGTCAATATCGTGGTTCTGTTCGCCCTGATCCTGGCTGTCGGCATGTTGGTGGACGGCGCCATCGTGGTAACCGAGTTCGCCGACCGCAAACTGGCCGAGGGCCTGCACCGGCAGGAAGCCTACACCCTGGCGGCCCAGCGCATGGCCTGGCCGATTATCGCCTCCACCGCCACTACACTGGCGGCTTTCATGCCGTTGATTTTTTGGCCTGGCGTGGTGGGCGAGTTCATGAAATTCCTGCCTATAACCCTGGTCGCGACCTTGGCCGGTTCGCTGATGATGGCGCTGATCTTCGTGCCCACATTGGGCGGCCTGTTTGGCAAGGCGGGTTCCGCCAACCCGGCGGTGCTGGCGGCGCTGGCGGCGGCCGAGGATGGTGATGTGCGCCAGTTGCCTGGATTTACCGGTGCCTATGCCCGCGTCCTGTATGGCCTCATCCGCCGGCCGATCCTGGTGCTGCTCTCGGCCATAATCATATTGATCGGTGTCCAGGTGGCCTATCAGGTGGTCGGCAAGGGGGTTGAATTCTTTCCCGCCGTGGAACCGGATCAAAGTCTGATCCACGTCCATGCGCGCGGTAATATGTCGACCCGGGAAAAGGATGTTCTGGTCCGCGAGGTGGAAAGCGCGCTGATGCCCATCAGGGGTATTCGTACGCTTTACGCGCGCACGGGGGGCAGCGGCCAGGGTGACGAGCAGGCCCAGGATGTGATTGGCACCATCTTTGTTGAATTCGCGGAATGGGACCAGCGCCGCACCTCGGCGGAGATCATGGCGGAAGTGCGCGAGCGCACCGCCCATCTGGCCGGCATCTGGGTGGAGCCGCGGGAGCCTGACGTGGGCCCGCCCACGGGCAAGGACATCCAGGTCGAAATCCGCTCCCGCTTTCCCGAACGGCTGGATCCCATCGTCAGGAAATTCCGCGCCAGATTGGAAGCCATGGATGGTCTGCTGGACGTGGAAGACAGCCGCGCCCTGCCGGGCATTGAATGGCAGGTCAAGGTCGACCGTGCCCAGGCCGGGCGCTTCAATGCCGATATCCTGACCGTGGGCAAGGTGGTGCAACTTGTTACCCATGGCATCAAGGTCGGTGAATACCGTCCCGATGACGCGGATGAGGAAGTCGATATCCGCATCCGTTTCCCGGTCGAATACCGCAATATCGGCCAGCTTGATGCCCTCAGGGTGCAGACCTCGCATGGCCAGGTGCCGATCTCGAACTTTGTTTCACGCACGCCGCAGCAGCGTTCCGGCCTGGTCAAGCGCAGCGATGGCCAGCGGGTCATCAAGGTTCAGGCCAGCGTCGCCGAGGGCCTGCTTGCCGACGACAAGGTCAACGAAATCCGTGCCTGGATGGCGACCCAGAATTTCGATGAAGCTGTCGATATTCGCTTCAAAGGTGCCGACAGGGACCAGAAGGAGGCGCAGCAATTCCTTGTCAAGGCCTTTGGCGTGGCCTTGTTCGTCATGGCGATTATCCTGATTACCCAGTTCAACAGCTTTTATCATGCCCTGTTGATCCTAACGGCCGTGATCATGTCCACGGTCGGTGTCATGGCCGGTTTGATGATTACCGGGCAATCATTCGGCATTGTCATGACCGGTATCGGCGTCATTGCCCTGGCCGGTATCGTGGTCAACAACAATATCGTGCTGATCGATACCTATGCCAGACTGGTGAAATCTGGCATGGAGCCCATGGAAGCCGTGGTCCGCACGGGCACCCAACGTTTACGCCCGGTCTTGCTGACCACGATCACCACTATTTTTGGGCTGCTGCCCATGGTCTTTCAGATGAATATTGATTTTGTGGCCCGCGACATCTCCATCGGCGCGCCGTCGACGCAATGGTGGGTGCAGCTTTCGACAGCGGTGGCCTTCGGATTGAGCTTTGCCACCATCCTGACGCTGTTCGTGACGCCGTCGTTACTGGCCCTGGGCGCGCGTACCTCGGCCTACTTCGCCCGGCGCAGGGCTAGGAGAAGGGCCGCGAAAATGCATGAAGCGCCGCAGGCGGCTGAATAGAGGGCGGCGTCTAGGCGTTCTCGTCCAGGGTCTGACGAACTGCAAAGGCTAGTTCTTGTCGCTTGTAGGGTTTGGTCAGAATGTTTCGCGTCAGATTTTCAAAGTATTCAGCCGCGGCATCGTCGTTGATACATTCCTGTTGATCGCGGCTTTTCGTGAAGCCGCTGGTTAGCAGGATTTCGAGCGACGGATAATGTTTGCGCGCCGCCAAGGCGGTCTGGTAGCCATCAAGATCACCGGGCATGATGACATCCGTGAACAGCAGGTCGATGTCGTTACGGCTCCGCAGGATGTCCAGTGCCTCCTGGCCATCGTGGGCGCCCAAGGTGACATAGCCAAGATCTTCCAGATAGGCCATGGCGACCTGCAGCAAGCCATCCTCGTCGTCGACAACCAGAATAGTCTCGGTGCCGCCGGGCAGATCAAGCGGCTCCTCGACCGCCATTCCGTCCTCCGGCACCGCTGTCTCGGCACGCGGCAGGTAGATTTGAAAGGTTGTTCCCTTTCCGACGTCTGACTGCACATTGATATGGCCGCCGGACCGTTCCACGAAACCGTACACCATGCTCAGCCCCAAGCCGCTGCCTTGACCAAATCTCTTGGCCGTGAAGAATGGCTCGAATATCTTTTCCCTTACTTCGGCTGACATGCCGGTGCCGTTATCGCTGACCGAGATCATGACAAAGGGGCCAGGTTTGGCGGATGATTCAGGCCCGATAAAAGCATCTTCCAGCGCCGTATTGGCGGTTTCGATGCGCAGCTTGCCGCCTTCGGGCATGGCGTCACGGGCATTGAGCGATAGGTTGAGAATTGCATTTTCAAAGTCGCTGACATCAATCTCAACCGGCCATGCTTCGTCGGCCAAATGAGTTTCCACGCTGATTGATGCGGTCAGGGACTTGGCGATCAGTCCTTCCAAACCAGTGATAAATTCGTTTGCCGCCACTACTTGGTAGGTGCCCGGGGCATGGCGCGAAAAGCCAAGCAGTTTCTTGGTGATCTCGGCGCCGCGTCGGACACTTTCAAGTGCGGTTTCGGCATAATTCACGAGTTCGGGGTCATCCTCTCCCTGACGCTGGAGAAGCTGCAGGTTGCCCATGATAATGCCGAGGATATTGTTGAAATCATGGGCGATGCCGCCGGTCAGCTGGCCGACCGCCTCCATTTTCTGGGCATGGCGGATTTGCGCCTCCAGGTGCCGGCGTTTGGTGACGTCAATCAACATAATCAAAATGGCATCTTCACCATCCCACTGAATGGCTTGGCCACTTGATTGCAGCCAAATTGTTGCGCCGTCAGCGCGAACGCCCCGGTACTCGATAATTTGCGGAATGTATTCTCCCGCGTATCGCTTGCGGGCCCGTTCCTTGATCAGGGCGACATCGTCTTCATGTACGAGATCAAGGACGGATCCCGTTCCCAGGAAATGGTCAACGGATTTAAGACCAAAAATTCGAACCAGGGCTTCGTTGGCATAAAGGGGGGCGAAATTTTTATGCACATAAACGCCTTGAATGGAGCCCTCGGCCAGGGCCTGGTATCTTTCGTTGCTTTGCGCCAAGGCTTCTTGGGCCAGTTTACGCTCCGTGATATCCACGGTCGTGCCGCGATATCCCGTGAACCGGCCCTCACTATCGAACAATGGCTCGCCATCTGACTGCACCCATCTCTCGGGATTGATGACCGACGGCTTGGCGGAATTCCGCAAGGGCAAATGCTGTTTCAGAGTATTTATTTCCTCGGCCCAGGCCGCTTCAACCCCGCTGCCGGCGACTATTTCTTCACTGTTTTTGCCGATGAAAAATTCCGGTTTTGAGCCAATCATGGATATGTTTTTCGAGACAAAGGTAAACCGCAACTGATCGTCCAATTCCCAGAACCAATCGGCGGCAATTTCGGCAAAATCGCGAAAGCGGCGCTCGGCATCGGCGCGCTGATGCAGCAGTTCGTTGTGAGCGTTGATCATATCGCCCAATTCATCGCTCTCGTGACTGGGCGGTGTTTCAACGTCCCCACTGCTTGCCTTGATTCTATCAGCTATCAAGCGCAGCGGCTTCGTCAGCATTTTATGGAACAGCAGGGCCAGAATTACCGCCAGGATCAGATTGCGCAGCAGGCCGAATAACAGAATCAAGCCAGAGCGTTGAAAAAAGGTCTCGGCAATTACATAGTTGTCAACACGGATGCTCAAGTCGCCCGCGTGGAAGCCTGTTTGCTTCTGCCGCAATTCGATCGCATAGGTCTTGGCCTCTCCGAATATCCCGTCAGCCAGCCATTTGAGCGCCCCTTGCCTCTGCGGCCGCTCCGCGATGGCCATGTTCTGGCCGAAGTTATCCACGATCTTCGCCTCGAATATAGCCGCTTGCTGGAATAGCCCCTGCACGACTGTCCGAGCCAAAACTTCGTCAAGGCCATAGGCGGCCTGGAAGGCGGAGTCCTCGAACGCCATAAGCGATTGCGCGAAGGCCGTTTCGCTCTTCTGCTGCTCATTCCTTAGATCGGCTCCGATTTGCAGCGCGCTGAAAATAATGCCAAGTAGAAGGGCGGTGAATACTGCGGCCCGCGCCTGCCTTAAGGACAGACTTCGCGAGAAACGCGACAAACCGGATGTCTTGTCTTGGTTCGCGGTCATGATGCTATTTGAAATCCGCAGGGACATAACTTTCACGCAACTGGCGAAAGACCCCTTCCGCGCGAAGCGCATTCGCGGCCCGTCGCAAGCGCGCGATAGGCGTCTCCAAGTCCGGCTTTTTAGTGCATTGCAGCCAGATCGGTTTGCGGTCAAAGGTAAAGAAACTGCCCAGATCCTTTCGCCGCATCTGCAATTCCGCCAGATTATGATAGATGCTCAGCGCTGTGCCAGCGATGGCATCGACCCGGCCAGCCTTGAGCATACGTGCGCTTTGGCTATAGCCGTTGGTGAAATGCCGCTTGATTTCAGGGTCCGTGGTAATCTCAAAATCCACATAACTGCCGCGCGGCAGCGCCAAGAGCCTACCATGCAAATCACTAATCCGCGCTATGGGCAGTCCCTTCCGGCTCACCACGATCGAGGCGAAACTGTCATAGATCTTCGCCACGGCAATGAATCTCGCCTTGCTCCAGGCTGTACGAAGAAAAACGGCGCAGTCGGCAGTGCCGGATTCCAAGCTCTTCATGACCCGGGCGATTGGCCTGACGCTGTCGACAATGGCAACGCCCGACCTGGCCGCAATCGCTGCGTCGATATCAACGATTAGGCCTCGCTTGCCAGCTTGGCCGTCGTTAATGCCGTAGGGCGCCAGTTCGACGGTCATGAAGCGTACGGGTGCCGCCCTTGCCGGCATGGCGGCAAAAATCCAAGCCGCCAGCAATAGGGGCATTCCATAAACGCAGCGAAAAAGCAATTGCACCTCCCTTTTTGGTCATAGGGTAGTGTAGTCTTCAATTGTTACCAAATGTGTATGTTGTTCAGGATATCCACTCCGCTGCCATCGCAATCGAAACTTTCACAGGCATTCGCATCCTCGAACGGTAATCGGCGCAATCCATTGTCAGGGCGCTGGTGCGAGCGCCGTTTCCAAATCTCGCCGCAGCCCTTCCACCGTCGCTTGATCGGTGCCGAGATTGCCGTAGCAGGCGGCATTGAAACAATCGGTTATCCGCGCCACGGGGGCGCCGGGAATAGCGGCCTCAAGCTCGGGCCGGCGTTCGCGCGGTGTTGCCGAGGCCATGAAGTCATGGCCGTGCTCGCAAGCGGCGGTCAGCATGTCGAAGTACAAGGCATAGACCTCCGTTATGCCCGGTCTGTCCTTGGGATAGCTGGGGCCGGCGGCGGCCTCGCCGGGGCGCAGCCAATCGGGCAACAGACCGCGCAGCAGGTTCAGCAGATCGGCCGCGGCATCCGCCTCGCCTCGGATTGACTCGCGGTCGGATTCCGTCTCTTCCTGGGCCTTACGGCCATATTTCTGGTAGGCCCAGGCAAGCAAACGGTAGGCCACATAGAGGGCCAGCAAAAGGCCTGAAAACTGCAATAGCTCGGTCGTCATCTCCGATGCTTGCTGCCCGCCATCGGATTTTATGTATTCGGGCAATTTGAATTTCGGCGGTTTCCAGTCAACACCGCCGCCGCTGCGTTCGCCCAATTCGGGCAGTAGCCACAGTAAAACCGCGAATATGATTTCCAGCAGCCACAGAATGGCCACCGATACATAGCCCCAGGCCCAGGCCAGGAAAGCCAGGCCATGGCCGCCAATCGCCACGGCGATCATGCCGACGATAAAGCCGCCGCCCAGCACCGCGCCGACGGCGATGCCAACGATGGGTGTCCAGGCGCCGCCCGGTTCCAGCCGCGCGAAGGCCAAACCGCCAAGTGAAGCGGCGAAGAACAGTACCAGCATGAGCACCGCCGAGGCATCAATGCCCGTGGCCTGCTCCACCAATATCGCCAGGGCCAGCGCCACGATGCCGGTGCGGAAGGTGCTCAACAGCCGCAGCCGTGGATGCGTCTCCACCGCGATGCGGACGCCCCTGTGCCAAAGAAAGCCGGCACCCAACATGGCAAAAATGAGCGCGCCCGCCTGCTGGCCCGAATAGCCGCCGCTGACCAGTTGCGGGCCCCACAGCAGATCGATCTCCGTGCCGCGCGGGGCCGCAATGACCGAGATGATAAGGTAAATCGCGCCCAGACCGCCAATCGCCTGTGCCGGCGCGTGCAGGGCCGGGTCCTGGATCTTGCGCGGCGCCAGGCGTGCGGCCACGAAACCCAGGCCCATTAGCAGTATGATCGCGGCCAGGGGCAACACCGGTTGGCCCGGATGGGCACCCATGCCGAGGAACAGGAATATCGGAAACAGCCAGGCGGCGTCCGCAATAATTGTTGCGGCGATGGCGAGCGAATCCCGGCGACTATTCATCGGCTGTCTCCGGTGCCGCGAAGCGTGTCCGATAATCCAGGATGGGAAAATCCGGAATCTCGGGCGGTGCTTCGCCGCCGGCACACAGGCTGACAATGCGATGGCCGCGCCGGCCCAATTCGCGAACGAAGTCAACGGTCGCGGGCCTGAATATGCCGGCGATGTAGACCACCGTGGCGCCCGCCGGCATGGCCTCGGCGCCATAGCGTGCCACCATGTCCGGCAGCTGAGCAGCGGTATGCGCGCGCGCCCCGGCCAGGGCCGTCATCAAGGCGCTCAGTTGGTCCGGTCCGGCGCCCGGCGCTACCATTGGCGGTGCCGGGCCGTTGCCCGCGTTGCCGTTGCTGATAAGGCCAACCGCATAGCCAAGTTCGATACACCGGCGCGCCACGGATGCCGCGCCGGTCACTGTTGCTTCCAGCACGGCGGGGTAGTTGCGCCAGCGTTCCAAGGCGGTATCGCATTCCAACAGGATCACCACCCGTTGTGAATGGGAGGAATCATAGGTTCTGACGAAGGCGCTGTCATGGCGCGCCGTGGCCTTCCAATCGATATGCCGGGCCGCGTCCCCGGTGCGGTATTCGCGTAGCCCGCTGGGCCGTGTTTCATCATCGATGAAGCGGGCGCGGCTCCAAAAATCGCCCATGGGCCGATAGGGGGGCAGGTCGAAATCAGGCATCGCCACGGTGTTTGGGTAGACCACCAGCTCCGGCGCCCGCCGGTCGTTGTCGAGGCGGGCCTCGTAAAAGCCGAAAATATCGCCGCTGGTGATGCGCGTTGGGCCAAGGCCGTAATAGCCACGCCGCTGGGCGCGGACCCGGTGATGAAATCTGATGCGCTCGTATTGGCCAAGGCTCGTGGTTTCCCGGACCACGGTATCCTGGAAGAAACCCGGTTCATTTTGTGCCTGTTGGTACTGCTGTTCCAGAACCAGGCCGTCGGGAAGGATTTCCGAAACGGTCAGCCAGGGCAGGGGCAGGGGCTTTCGGTTCTCCACCGTCAGGGTCAGCTCGAAGACATCGCCTTGCATCAGATGCTTGGCCGAGGGCCGGCAGGTATAATCGACCTCGGCCAGGGCCAGCCGCGTCCACAGCCGTGAGATAAAGGTCAGCATCAAAATCAGGCCGCAGATTGCGGCGACAAAGGCCTTGCCCGCAATCGCCGCGACAATGGCGACAATAATCAGGATCAGTAAAATCAGATCCGAGACCACGGCGCCCGAGCGGCTCCATCGCCCCGGGCGCGGTGTCAAACTCAATGCCTGATTCATGCTCATGATCTTGCCGACCCGCCGTCTCAGCCTTCGATCGGTACGGCGATCCGATCCAGGATCTCTTCCACAATGGCGGCGGCGGTGACCCCGCGCAGACGCGCCCCGGTGTCGAGGCTAAGGCGATGGGCCAAGGCCGGCACCGCCAATGCCTTGATATCATCCGGTATCACATAGCCACGTCCGTCGATCGCCGCATGGGCCTGGCAGGCCCGTTGCAGGGCCAGGGCCGCCCGTGGGCTGGCGCCAAGGCGCAGCCGTTCGTCGTCCCGCGTCGCGGCGACGATCGCCAGCAGGTAATCACGCACCGCGCCATCCACCGTAACCTTGTCGACCTCCCGCTGGGCCCGCGCGATATCCTCGGGCCCCACGCTGGTTTCACCAACGCCAGGTGCGGATGCCCCATCACTATCGCCGACAAAGCGGTCGAGCATGGCGGCCTCTTCCGCCAGGGAGGGATAGCCCAGATCAAGGCGCAGCAGAAAACGGTCCAACTGGGCCTCTGGCAGGGGGAAGGTGCCTTCCATCTCAACCGGGTTCAGAGTCGCGACCACGAAGAACGGCGCCGGCAGGGCCATGGTCACGCCGTCGATGGAGACCTGGCGCTCCTGCATCGCCTCCAGCAATGCCGACTGGGTTCTGGGTGTCGCCCGATTGATCTCGTCCGCCAACAGCACCTGGGTAAACACCGGCCCGGGGCGGAATTCAAAGGCGCGCTTGTTCATATCAAAGAAATTGATGCCCAGGACGTCGGCGGGCACCAGATCGGGCGTGAACTGGATGCGCGTGAAGTCACAGCGCATGGTGGCCGCCAGGGCTTTCGCCAGGGTTGTCTTGCCGGTTCCCGGCACGTCCTCGATCAGGACATGGCCGCGCGCCAGCAGGGCCGCGATGGCCAGTTCTATGGTTTCGGATTTGCCGACGATGACCCGTTGCACGCCATCGCGAATAGCCGTGACAAGGCGTTGTACCGCATCCTGCGCAGCGCCCCCATTCTGCGTATTCATCCCTTAAGTCCTTCTCTAGTCAGGCAAGGGAAACTCGTCGAGAAACGGTGCGTAACTGTCCTCCACGTCGATTTCCAAGGTGCCCAACATACGCACCACGGCATTGTAAAAAGCAATAACCATGGTCAGATCAACCAGTAATTCCGGGCTTAGATGGCCTTCCAGTTTGGCAAAAGTGATATCGGATATTTTCATCTCTTCCGTCATCTCCCGCGCCGCCCGCAGAACGGCCCGGTCCAGGGCGGGCAGGCCGCTGTTGCGGCCCTCGGTCTCGGTGATCATGTCGCGGATATCATCGTCGGAGACGCCGAAGTCACGGCCGATCTTAATGTGGTGGCTGTATTCATATTCGCTGCGCGCCAGATAGCCGACCTGTAGGATCGCCAGTTCGCGCAAACGCGGGTCCAGTTTCGAGCCGAAGCGGATGTAGCTGCCCACATGGCCGAAATTACGTGCGGCGCCGGGGCTGTTGACCAGGGCGCGGTGCAGATTGATCGGCCGTTTCAGAAGCTCTTTATCGTCTTCGGCCAGGTCGTCGACATCGAGATAGGGGATGCGTGCCATATTCCTTGTCCTTCTGCGCGTTGGGCTATGCGTTGGGGTCGCGGGCCGGCGCGGCGACGGTGATGCCGCCATCGACCACCAGGGTTTGCCCAGTGATATAGCGGGAGCGCGCTGAAGACAAAAAGACCACCGCGTTGCCGATGTCCCAGCCGGAACCTTCGATGCCCAGGGGCGAAGCGGTGCGCCGTTGCTCGCGCGCCTTTTCGGACATGCCCCGGCTGTAGACCATGGGGGTATAGACAGGCCCCGGCGCGATGCAGTTGGCCCGGATGCCATCCGCCGCGTGATCCATGGCCATGGCCCGGGTCAGCGAGATCACCGCGCCTTTCGAGGCGGAATAGGCGGTCAGGCCGCGTGGCCGCAGGGCCGAAATGGAGGAGACATTGACAATGGCGCCGCCGTCGCCGCTATCGATCATCGCGGGCACGGCATATTTCGTGGTCAGGAACATGGTCTGTACGTTGACTGTCATCACCCGTTCCCAGTTTTCGATCACTTCATCGACGACGCTGCCGGAACTGCCGATGCCAACGTTGTTGTCCAGCACATCGACCCGGCCAAAGGTTTTCATGGCCAGGGCCACCATGGCCTCGCACTCGGCCTCTTCCGTCACATCCGCCGCATGGGCCAGGGCCTCGCCGCCCTCGGCCTCGATCAGGCGGGCGGTTTCCGCCGCCAGTTCCAGATCCCGGTCCACCGCCATGATCCTGGCACCGGCCCGGGCCAGCAGGATGGCGGCGGCGCGGCCATTGCCGATGCCGCCCTTGATCGCGCCCGCGCCCGAGACGATGGCGACCTTGCCGTCCAGTTGCTGATCATCAGGTTCTCTATCCGTAGCCATATCTCTTCCTCCGCGGAAATTGTTGCTTGCTTGTTTGCTTGCTAGGCTAGCTTGTTCCAGGCCCGTGTTACAGACAAATGCGCGTGTAATGTGAGGAAGAAATGATGCGACTGGTTTTGGCCACCATGCGGCATGAGACGAATACGTTTTCTCCGCTGCTCACACCCCTGCGCGCCTTTGGCCCAAAGGCCGGCGACAGGGCGATCGGCATCTATCGCGGCACCAACAATCCCATCGCCGCCTATATTGACCTGGCCGAGCGGGAAGGCGCCGAATACGTGGTGCCCTTGATCGCCAATGCCGCGCCCTCGGGCAAGGTGGAACAGGCCGCCTTTGACGAAATGTCCGACAGCATCTGCGAGGCGGTAATGCAAGGCTGCGACGGCGTCATGCTGGATTTGCATGGCGCCATGGTGACCGAGGGCCATGACGATGGCGAGGGCGAGTTGCTGCGCCGTATCCGTGCCATCGCGCCCGAGATGCCCATTGCCGTGGCGCTGGATTTCCACACCAATCTTTCGGCGGCGATGATCGCCAATGCGACGGTGATTACCGGTTATTGCACCTATCCACACATTGATATGGCCGAGACCGGGCGCCGCGCCGGCGAGACCTTGCTGCGCGCCATGGCGGGAGAGATAAACCCGGTGATGCTGTGGCATTCCCTGCCCATGCTGACCCACATGCTGCGCCAGACACCCCTGGATCAGCCCATGAAGGATATCATGAGCCGGGCCATGGCGGCGGAGGCGGCGGGCGAAGTGCTGAACGCCTCGGTATTCGGCGGCTTTCCATTGGCGGATATCCCCGACGTTGGCCTGGGCGCCGTTGTGGTTGGCGATGGCGATGCGGTTGCCGCTGGTAATCTGTTGGACGAGTTGATGGATACCGCCTGGCAGCGGCGCGAGGATTTCGTCTTCGAGATCGAGCCGGTGGAAACTTCTCTCAACCGCGCCCGGGAATTGGATGATGGTCCGATCATCCTGGTTGATCATGGCGATAATTGCGGTGCCGGCGGCCCCCAGGACAATATGGAGGTGCTGGACGAGGTCTTGCGCCTTGGCCTCGAAGATGTCGTGGCCGGGCCGATCTGGGATCCCGACAGCGTGGCCCGGATGATCGACGCCGGCGTCGGGGCGGAAGTCACGCTGCAATTGGGCGGCAAGACCGACAGCCCGGCCATGCAACTGGACGGCCGGCCCATAGCCGTCTCGGGCACGGTGAAATGCATCACCGATGGCCGTTTTATCGTCACCGGGCCCATGGCCACGGGCAGCCCCATGAACATGGGCCGGACGGCGGTGCTGCGGACGGGCAGCGTCGATATCGTGGTTTCCGAACGCCGCTACGAACCGTTCGATACGGGGTGCTTCACCCACGCCGGTATTGACCCCTCGGCCAAGCGTTATGTGCTGATCAAATCACGGCAGCATTTCCGGGCCGGTTTCGGTCCCATCGCCAAGCATGTGGTGCTGGTGGCGGGGCCTGGTGTTTGCAGCTCCGACTATGCCGCTTTTCCTTTCAAGAACCTGCGCCGGCCGATCTACCCCCTGGACCCGGATGCCTCCCGTAACGCCTAGGCGGGGCTTAACACCGCGCGGCGTTTTTTGCGGCTGATGCGGAAGCAGGCCAGGATTAGCAAATTGATACAGCCCATGCCGGCGGCGAAGGCGAAGGCCCAGGTGTAACCGCCGGTGAAGTCAAAGATCGCACCGCCCATATAGCTGCCCGTGCCCATACCGATCCAGGCAAAGAACGAGACGATGGACCAGGACCGGGCCGCGACCTTGCCCGGCACTTCCACATTGACGCTGATCACCATGGAGGCCATGACGCCAGAGAACAGCGCGCCAAACACCACGGCAAGGACGTACAGGGCGAACAGGTTATCGATATGGGGAAACCAGATCACCAGAACCGTCTGCCCCAGGGAGGCCAGGGCATAGGTCCGGACCGAGCCGATCAGATCGCAAATCCTACCCGTGATCATGCGTCCCACCGCGCCCATCAGCATCATGGTGGTCAGCACGGAGGCGGCGACCTGTGGTTCCAGGCCGCCATCGGTCAGCATGGGCACCAGATGCACGATCACCACGGACATACAGCTGCAACAGAAGATCACCGCGATGGAAAACCATGACACCACATAGGCGGCCTCGCCCAGGGACCAGCCGCCGCCCGCTTCCGCTCCCGCTGCCTTGAGCTCCGCCAAATGCGCCCGTTTGGCTGGCGGGTCCCTGGTCAGGGCGGCGATGGCCAGGCCAAGCACCAGAAAGCCCAGGCCCAATATCATGTAGGCGCTTTGCCAGCCGTAGGCGGATATCAACAGCCTGGCCACGAACGGCACCGCGCCCTGGCCAAAGGCGCCCCCCGCCATGCCGATACCCAGGGCCAGGCCTTTGTTGTTGACGAACCATTGTCCGACGTTGGCCCAAATGGTGCTCATCAAGGCGCCATGGCCAAAGGCGCCAAAGAGGAAATACAGCAGGTAAAACTGCCAATGTGCCGATGTCCGGCTCAACAGCAGCGTCGCCAGGCCGATGGCGAGCACGCCCATGATCATAAAGCGCCGTGTGGGCCGGCGGTCGGCCATGAAGCCCCACAGAATTCCGAATGCCGCCGCCGAGAGGGCCGCCGTCGTATAGCCCAGGGCGACGCTGGCCCGGGACCAGCCGTAGTCGGCGGCGATCGGTTTCAAAAACACCCCGACCGCGCCAAGGGCGCCGAAGCTCATGGCCATCAAGGTGAAACCGACGAACACCATGACCCAGCCATAGCGGCCGTCTTCATCATCGCGCGTTGTAGAATGCATACAGTCCAAACCCCGAATCCCGCCCAAAAAGCTTAGCAGATGCTTGCCATCCGGTCGCGGGCGCGCTAATCGCTGGACAGTATCGATTTAATATTTCGGAGCCCAGACATGCCACTTTCCCAAGCCAGCGAGCGGGAGCAAATCCACAACCGCACCATTTCGATTACCGCCTACCAGCGCCAGGACGGATTGATCGATTTGGAGGGTCATATTCTCGACGTCAAACCGTTTTCACATCATCTCGTGGATACTCACCGGGCGGCGGGGGAGCCGGTGCATGATCTGTGGCTGCGCCTGACTATCAACAGAAAGATGGAGGTGCAGTCGGCAGAGGCGAAACTGGATGTGGGGGCCCATGGCGTCTGTCATCTGGTGGCACCAAATTTCAAGAACCTAGCCGGTTTGAAGATCGGGCCGGGCTGGAACCGCATGGTCCGGGAACGGGTCGGCCATGGCAAGGGCTGCACCCATCTGGTGGAAATGCTGTCGCAAATGGCGACCACGGCCATGCAGGCGGTCTGGTCCGAACGGGCGCCCATGGACAAGGGCAAAGGGGAGAGCAAGCCACGGCGGCTTCCGGCGAGTATGTTGAACACCTGCTATACCTATAATGATTACGGCGATTTCGTACGGGAGTACTTCCCCGGCGATTACAAAGCAGCGGAGTAAAATATTATGACCGAGCGTGCCGAGGACGAAGTTTATGACGCCCCGACGGCGGCGGAACTGGCGGCGCTGCCAACGGTCTACCGTGACGATCTGTTCAAGGATCAGGTGGTGCTGGTTTCGGGCGGGGCCGGGGGCATCGGCATGGCGACGGCTGTCCTGTTCGGGCGCCTGGGTGCCACCATTGTTTCCTGCGGCCGGGACGAGGCCAAGATGGCGGCCTTTGAAGAGGATATGGCCAGCCTGAATATCCCCTGCTTCACACAGGCTCTGACCATCCGGGATGCGGACCTTGTCGGCGGCCTGATGGACGAGACGTGGGAGCGGTTTGGCCGCCTGGACGTGCTGATCAACAATGCCGGCGGACAGTTCGCCGCCCCCGCCATGGATATCAGCCCCAATGGCTGGCGCACCGTCGTCGATACCAACCTGACCGGTTCATGGCTGATGATGCAGGCCGCCGCCCGCCATTGGCGCGACAACAAACAGCCCGGCTGTATCATCAACATGGTGACGGTGCTGGCCATGTGTACCTCCGGCATTGCCCATACCCAGGCCGCCCGGGCCGGCGAAATTCATCTGACCAGGGGTCTGTGCGTGGAATGGGCGCCCTATGATATCCGCCTGAATTCCATCGCCATCGGCGTCGTGGCCTCGCCCGGCCTGGTGCACTACCCGGTCGAGGCCAAGCCCAGCTTTGACCACAATCCCATGCGCAAGATCGGCACCGCCCAGGACATCGCCCAGGCGGCGGTCTATCTGGCCGGACCAGCGGGGGAATTCATCAACGGCACGGTGCTGACCGTCGATGGCGGCGCCGATGTCTG
>CAYWYB010000013.1:0-3066 GCA_964462145.1 uncultured Rhodospirillaceae bacterium | reverse complement strand
GCGAATACTGGCCCCTGGGCCGGCCCGAGTATTTCAACATCGATTACTAAGTTGATTATTGAGGCGGGAGCGGACTACTTTGCGGCCAGAGCATTTTGAATTGGAAGGCGAATAAAATGAGCGGAGACGGCAAGGTTGCCATCGTAACGGGAGCAGGTTCCGGTGTTGGCCGGGGTGCTGCCCTGGCCCTTTTGGCGGAGGGTTATTCCGTGGCCTTGGCGGGCCGGCGGGAGGATGCCCTGCAGGAATCCATCGCAGAGGCCGGTGCTGATGGCGAGCGCGCCCTGGCGGTGCCCACCGATGTCTCCAACCCGGCCTCGGTCGCTGCCTTGTTTGCCGCCACGGTACGGGCCTTTGGGCGTCTGGACCTGCTGTTCAACAACGCGGGCACCGGCGCGCCGGCGGTGAATATCGAGGAGCTGCCGTTCGAACAATGGCAGACGGTGGTCAACGTTAATCTGACCGGTGTTTTCCTCTGTACCCAGGAAGCCTTCAAGGTGATGAAGGATCAGGATCCCATGGGCGGGCGCATCATCAACAACGGCTCGATCTCGGCCCACACGCCCCGGCCTAATTCAGCGCCGTATACGTCGACCAAGCACGCGGTCACAGGCCTGACCAAATCGACCTCCCTGGATGGCCGCAAATACAATATCGCCTGCGGTCAGCTGGATATCGGCAATGCCCTGACACCCATGGCCGCGCGCATGAAGGACGGCGTGCCCCAGGCCGATGGCTCGGTCAAGCCCGAACCCCTGATGGACGTGGACAATGTCTCCCGCGCGGTGGTTTACATGGCCTCCCTGCCGCCCGACGCCAATGTGCAGTTCCTCACCGTAATGGCCACTAAGATGCCGTTTGTCGGACGTGGCTAATGTGACCGAGGCGTTCGAGACGCCGCTGGTCCTGAGCGGGCCGCTGCGCGCACCACGGCAGATGCTGGCCGATCAAACCTATGACGGCCACGAGTCTCTGCATGATGATGCCATGGCCCAGGATCTGGGCTTCAAGGCAGCGCCCATCGAGGGGCCGACCCATTTCAGCCAGTTCGTGCCCCTGCTGCATAATCTTTGGGGCAATGCCTGGTTTGAAACGGGCTGCCTGTCGGCGCATTTCCGCAACATGGTGGTTGAGGGCGAGGAGGTTCGCGCCTTCGTCGAACTGGGCGCGCGGGATGCCAAGCAGGTCCGTATCGGCGCCGACAAGGCGGACGGCCAGGAAGTTCTGCGCGGCACCGCTTCAATTGGCGCCAATGCGGGGGAGAGCGAGCTGGAAGGCCGTCTGGCCGCCCTGCGTCCGGCGGAAACCCTGGTCATTCTGGAGCATCTGTCGGTCGGTCAAACGGGCGCGGCGCCGGAAACGGTGCGCATGGATATGGATCAGCACATGGGTGATCTGTATCCCTTCAGTTTAGCAGACAAGCTCAAGGTCATAACCGAGATCTCGCCCTGGTACAGTGGCGCTTCGCCTTGGGGCGAGGCGGTCATTCCCCTGGAAATGGTCAGTGTGCTGGCGCAATACACCTCGCGCCAGGCTGGCATGCGCGGCAAGGGACCGGCGATTGGCCTGTTCGCGGATCTGGAAATCCGTATGCTCAAGGGGCCGCTGCTGGTGGGCAAGGACTATCTGATTGAGCGGGAGATCGTGGCCCTGTCGGAAAGCCGGCGCACGGAATCCTATTGGGTGAAAAGCCGGATCATGGAGCCGGGCAGCGGCGAGGTTTTGGCCGAAATGTTGCTGAACCACGCGGTCCTAAAAGACTCCTACGCGGCCTATGAAGAAGAATATGCCCGTTTGAAGGCTGCCGGCTAAAGCCTTATTGGGAGGCATTCTCGACGATGGCCGCAACATTTTCGGCACCGTCCCGGCCATAGCGCGCGCCCTTGTCCCGGCCTTGTGATGCAAGATAGGCCCGGTTAAAGACTTCATAGCTGCCGCAGCGGCTGCAATCCAGGTCGTTGCCATAGCAGCAATAGGGCTTTTCGAACTGCCCGCCCTGGCCCATGTAAAGCGGCAGGGTATCGCGGCGCAGCACGCAGTTTTCTCCGTGTTCGCCAGTGGTCTCAATGGCCACGTCCGACTTCATCAACTCCAGCGTCTCGATGTGGGAGCGGATGACATTGGGGTATTTCCGTTTCAGGGCGATAACCCGGTCCAGCACCTTGTCCCGCTCCCGCAAATCCGGCCAGTCCTGGCCGGAAGTATCATTGATGGTCGGTACATAGAAGGCAAAGGCGACGCCGTTGATGGGCCAGTCCGCGACCTCGGCCATGAAGTCTTCCAGGCCCGGCGCGTTTTCCCGCGTCACGGCCATTTGCAGCATTACGGTGGTGCCGTCATTGGCATCGCGGTCAAAGATCGCTTGTTTGACCTTGGCAAAGACGCCTTCACCCCGGATCGGATCATTCAATGCCATGGGACCGTCCAGGGAAACCGTGACCAGATGGCCAGGCAGGGAGGGAATGCCATAGGTGCCGTTGGTGACGATGGAGCTTTCGGGAAACAGCTTGGCCGCTTGCAGTACCATGTCCCTGCGGATCATCGGCTCGCCGCCCATGAACAGCATGGAACGGATGCCGTGCTTGTCACGCAGAACTTCCAACTGATGCAGCATGGTGGCATCGTTCATCTTGTCGCGCGGGGCCTGGGGATTGTCGGCCCGGAAGACAAAGCAATGGCGGCAATCGAGATTGCAGACATTGGTGACATTGACCAGGGCGAAGGGATATTGCCCTTCGCCAAAGTCCGTCGGTTCCGTTACTTGCGTTTGCTTTGGCATGTTGGCTGCAAGCTTACGTCTTTCGCGCGTCCCTCTCAACAGCGGCGGCGACGTTGGCAGCGCCGTCACGGCCATAACGCGGTGCGTCGCCCCGGCCCTGGCTGGCCAAATAGGCCCGATTGAAGACGGCATAGGAGCCGCAACGCGTGCAATCCGCATCGTTGCCGAAGCAACAGAACGGTTTTTCGAACTGACCGCCTTTACCCATGTATAGCGGCAGGGTGTCACGGCGTGTCCGTCATCAAAACATTTGGGACATTTGATCCTGTTTCCAATGGGAGGATCTG
>CAYWYB010000012.1:0-31840 GCA_964462145.1 uncultured Rhodospirillaceae bacterium | reverse complement strand
GCCCCAAGGGCCGCAATGTTGTGCTGGACAAGTCCTTCGGCGCGCCCCGGATCACCAAGGATGGTGTGACGGTCGCGAAAGAGATCGAGCTGTCTGACAAGTTCGAGAACATGGGCGCCCAGATGGTCCGTGAAGTCGCCTCCAAGACCAATGACATCGCCGGCGACGGCACCACCACCGCGACCGTGCTGGCTCAGGCCATCGTGCGCGAGGGCTGCAAGTCCGTTGCCGCGGGCATGAACCCCATGGATCTGCGCCGTGGCATTGATTTGGCGGTCGACGCGGTTGTCGCCAATCTGGCCAAGCAGTCCAAGGCCATCTCGACCGAAGCGGAAGTGCGCCAGGTTGGCACCATTTCCTCGAACGGCGAGAGCGAGATTGGCGACATGATCGCCAAGGCCATGCAAAAGGTCGGCAAGGAAGGCGTGATCACGGTTGAAGAGGCCAAGGGCCTGGATACCGAGTTGGACGTCGTTGAAGGCATGCAGTTTGACCGCGGCTATCTGTCCCCGTACTTCATCACCAATGCGGACAAGATGACCACGGAACTGGAAGATCCCTACATCCTGCTCCACGAATCCAAATTGTCCTCCCTGCAGCCCATGCTGCCGGTGCTCGAGACGGTGGCCCAGTCCGGCCGTCCGCTGATGATTATCGCCGAGGACGTGGAAGGCGAGGCCCTGGCCACCCTGGTGGTCAACAAGCTGCGCGGCGGCCTGAAAGTGGCGGCTGTCAAGGCGCCGGGCTTTGGCGACCGTCGGAAAGCCATGCTGGAAGATATCGCCATCCTGACCGGTGGCCAGGTCATTTCGGAAGATCTGGGCATCAAGCTGGAAAGCGTGACGCCGGAGATGCTGGGCCGCGCCAAGCGGGTCGCCATCACCAAGGAAGAGACCACGATCATCGACGGCAACGGCAAGAAGTCCGACGTCGAGGGCCGTTGCACTCAGATCCGGGCCCAGGCCGAGGAAACCTCGTCCGAATACGACAAGGAAAAGCTGCAAGAGCGTCTGGCCAAGCTGGCCGGCGGTGTCGCGGTGATCAAGGTCGGCGGTGCCACCGAGGTTGAGGTGAAGGAACGCAAGGACCGCGTCGATGACGCCCTGAATGCGACCCGCGCCGCAGTCGAAGAAGGCGTCGTGCTTGGTGGCGGTTGCGCCCTGTTGAAGTCGGGTTCGGCCTTGAAAAAGATCAAGACCGGAAATGACGACCAACAGGTCGGCGTTGATATCGTTCGCCGCTCCCTGCAGGCACCGATCCGTCAGATTGTCGAGAACGCGGGCGTCGACGGCGCCGTGGTTGCCGGCAAGCTGCTGGAAAGCAAGGACGCCAACCAGGGCTTCGATGCGCAGAACGAAAAGTACGTGGACATGTTCAAGGCCGGTATTGTTGATCCGACCAAGGTTGTCCGGGCGGCTTTGCAGGACGCGGCCTCTGTTGCCGGTCTGCTGATCACCACCGAAGTCATGGTCGCGGATGCCGAAGATGACGACGCCGGCGGCATGCCCGGCGGCATGCCCGACATGGGCGGCATGATGTAAAACTTGTTTCCCAACAAGTATTTGCGTAAGGGAAGGGGCCGCGAATGAGCGGCCCCTTCTTCTTTTGGAGACTGATTATCGATGCAGCTACCCGACAGCGCCGCCGTTGCCGCCGCCATTCAAGAGGTCGCCCAGGCGGAGGCGTTGAGCCGCTTCCAGAGCCTCGCGGCCCATGAAATATCCGAAAAGAGCCCCGGCGACCTGGTCACCATAGCGGACGTGGAAACGGAACGGGCGCTGGAGCGTGTGCTGGGCGATCTGTTGCCCGGTAGCATAATGGTCGGCGAAGAGGCGGTGGCGGAAAATCCAAAGCTTCTTGATGCCTTGGCCGACGGCGAGGCGCCGTGCTGGATCATCGATCCTATCGACGGCACCATCAACTATGCCCACGGCGTGCCCCTGTTCGCCACCATGGTGGCGCTGGTGGTCGGTGGCGAGGTGGTCGGTGGCTGGGTCTATGATCCGGTGCATGATGTCATGGCCATGGCCGAGAAGGGCGGTGGGGCCTATCTGGACGGGCGCCGGGTCGAACTGGGCCCGGACCCCGAACTGGCGCGTATGTCAGGCTGCCTGCACCTGGGCGGCTATGACAAGGATCTGGCGGCGACGGCGGCGTGGAATTTCGACAATGTGGGCCCTTTGTTCGTTTTGCATACGGCGGGGCTGGAATATCAACAGATGCTCAATGGCCGGCTGCATTACGCGCTCTATCTGCGCACCAACCCTTGGGATCATGCGCCGGGACAATTGCTGTTGGCGGAGGCCGGCGGCTACACAGCGCGCCTTGACGGCAGCGCCTATGACATCAATGTCATCATGCATTCATCGCCGATGATCGCGGCGGTGGGCGAGGGCGCCTGGCATAGCCTGCGTCGGCATTTGTTTGGTCTGACGGACGATCTGTAACGTCAGGGTTTTTCGCTGTTTTTTGCCTTTGTCCAGGCCTCTTCCAGTGCCTCGATATCCAGGTTCTTCGGCTCCAACCCCTGGTCTGTCAGGTCCGCTTCTAGAGCGTTTCCGGATTATTTTGGAGCATAGCCATCCTCGGCGAAGAAGTTCCAGCATTCCTCTGGTTTGAAGAGATCGCAGACTGTTCCCGCGGCTTGCCACAGGTCATCGACGGTTCGCGGTTTTAGGCGCTTCATATGAGCTTTGAACTTTGAGAACGCCAGTTCTATCGGGTTCAGGTCCGGAGAATATGATGGCAGGAATAGAAGCCAGGCCCCACGCGCCTCGACTGCCCGCCTGGCGCCATTGCGTTTGTGCGCGGGCAGATTATCGAGCACGACGACATCGCCCTTCTTGAGGGTCGGAGCAAGTTGAGTTTCCATGTACGTCTGGAATATATCCGCGTTCATGGGGCCATCGATGACCCAAGGCGCGGTCAGGCCGTCGACGCGCAAACCGGCGATGAAGGTCAGAGTTTTCCAATGGCCGTGGGGGATCGAGGCGACCATCCTCTGGCCTTTGCGGCACCGCCCCCTCAAGCGTGCCATTTTGGTGTTGATGCCGGTCTCGTCAATGAACACGATATCGTTGATTTTTTCCAGATGGGCCAGAAGCCAGGCCTGACGTTTACCCCAAACGGCCCGCGCCGCCTGGACATCCGGGCGCGCCTGTTCACTGGCGTGCGCGGTTTTTTTTATAGCTGATCTTGCGGTCCCGCAGCCAGTCATCAATCGTCGATGTGGGTGCGCGTACCTCGTGAACCTCCATCAAACGGTCCGACAATTCCTGCAAGGTAAGGTCCGGCGTCTGCTTGATCCAGGCAAGGATATCCGCGCCATAAAGGTCAAGACGGCGCTTCGACTTGGCACGGACCTTGAGGGCGACGGTTCCTTCCTCTTCATATTGTTTGACAATCCGCACCGCAGAGCTCGGGCTCACATCAAAATAGGCCGCAGCCTGACGACGGGACAGGCCCGCGGCGACTTTGTTAACCAACCGAATTCGAAGATCCTGAGAAATGGTCACGATTCACCCTCCAAAAAGGGAATCGAATCACAAACACCCATTCAATCAAAGATCAAAAAGCAAAACGTCGATTCAGAAGATCCCGGAAACGCTCTAGATAACGGAAGCGACGATCGAATTTCTCGTTACCGGCACGTAACGCTGCCTCCGGATCGATATCGAGATGCCGGGCCAGATTGACCACGCTGAACAGCAGGTCGCCCATTTCCTCGGCCATGGCCGGCGCGTCTCCAGCCTCCATTTCAGCCTTTAATTCGGCCACTTCCTCCCCGATCTTGTCCAAAACGGGCGCCGCGTCGGGCCAGTCGAAGCCCACGCGGGCGGCACGTTTTTGTAGTTTCAGGGCGCGGGTCAGGGCGGGCAGGGCGGTCGCCACCCCGTCCAGGGCGGATTGGTCCCGGCCTTGGTTGTCCGCCAGTTCCGCGCGTTCGGTAGCCTTTTGTTCTTCCCAGGCAATGGTCTGCGCCTCGGCATCGCGGAAATCATCATCCGCGAAGACATGTGGGTGGCGCTTGATCATCTTGTCCGATATGGCCTGGGCCACATCGGCGAAATCAAAGGCATCCTGTTCCGCCGCCATCTGGGCATGAAAGACGACTTGCAGCAGTAAATCGCCCAGCTCGTCGCGCAGATGCCCCATGGCATCGGGTCCGGCGTCTAGATGTGCAATGGCGTCGGCGACTTCGTAAGATTCCTCTATCGTGTAGGGCGCCATGGTGGCAAAGTCCTGCGCCACGTCCCACGGGCAGCCGTTCTCCGGGTCCCGCAGGCGCGCCATGATAGTGAGCAGCCGGTCCATGGGCGGAAGCTGTTTGATATCTTCTTTCATGGTAGGGACTATAGTCGAACGGGTTCAGATGCCAACGCCAGGCCCGCGAAAATATCAACTGTAAAATCCGATAATATATATTATGACAAATTTTAGGATGATCTATAAAGCTAGGAACCGCCCTTAAGTCACCATTTATACTTCACTTATTAGAGCCCGAAAGCCACTCGCGGTTTTCCGGCATGCCTTCACAACGCTCGGAACCTTCTGGTGCCACGAACCAAGGCAACGCGCTGCGCATGAACAGATGATGGCTTGGCACGACCCAGGACGTATCATCCAGGGTGCCCGGTTTTAAGCTAACCTGTCCGGGAAATCGGTCCGGTCGGTGATGTATTCGGGTGCCGCAATCGGCACAGAAAGAATTGGTGAACACCTGACCACTCTCCGCCGTGCGGCTGAACGTCTTCAACTCTCCTTTGGTTAGTTGGAAATGTTCGACAGGTATGCGCATGGCCATGCCGAAGGCGCTGCCTGATTGGGTTTGGCAAATGGTGCAATGACAGGCATAGATCGCGATGGGCTCGACGCCGATCAGATATCTGATCGCGCCGCATTCACAGCCCCCCTGATACGGTGGCGCCACGACACACCTCCACAATACAATGGAAACGAAACCCAGAAATAATAGTGTAACGCGATTAGCCTGTCCACGGTGGACCGCCGCCACGCGCTTTCATTAAGTTCTGGCAATTACTCTTTGTATTTTGGAGATTTGGTTTTGGTGGGCGGTGACGGGATCGAACCGCCGACATCCTCGGTGTAAACGAGACGCTCTACCATCTGAGCTAACCGCCCCCAAGAAATGCCCTGAGGTCACGGGCCGCAACATGACCCAGCTGCCCGCGAAAGGCAACAGAACTTCGGCCACAAAACGGCACCGATTACGGTTTTTTGTCCTGCAAGTTCATCCCAGCTGCTTCTTTCGCCAGGCTTTGATGTAGGTTCGGCAATCGGGATCCTGTCCCAGCACCACGTCCATGGCGAGTTTAACGCCCAGAGACGGCTCACCGGGTGCAAGAGCGGCGTTGGGATCATTTTGCACCGGGTCGATGATGCCGCTGTCGCCGCCCGCCTCCACCATCAGGCGCATGAAGGCCTCGTTGATGAATTTCCGCCCGGGCACGCCGAACGAAGCGTTGGAAATTCCGCCCGTGATATGGATCTCCGGGCCATAGCGTTGTCTGATTTCACGCACCGCATCCAGGCAATGGCGGCCATATTCAGGGTCCACGGAAACCGGAAAAACCAGCGGATCAAGATAGATGTTATCGAGTGGAATACCTTTTTCCACCGCCAGATCGATCATGCCGGCGGCGTTCTCGACCCGTTCGCCGGCGCCGTCGGGCATGGCGGATGTACCGGCGGCGGTGACCACGGCGGCGGCATTGTACTGCACGGCCAGATCCAGGGTGCCGGGACGCTCCATGGAGGCTGAATTCAGCATCGGTGGGCCGTTGCGCCCGTCATAGGTGGCCAGGCCGGCGGCGATGACGTCAATATCGGATGAATCGATGGACAGGGGCCGGCTCGCCGTTTCCTGCACCTTGCCGGTCAGCCACTGCATGGCCTCGATCTGTTCCTCCGTTTTCATGGAAACTTCGTCCACATTGATATCGAGGAAATCGGCGCCCGTGGCCTCTTGCCGTTCGACAATGGCCTGGATATAGCGCAGGCCTTCATCGGCGGCATCCCCGGCGCCGTGCATGCCCTGATGCAGGGCCGCCTTGATGTGCTTGACCCGGCCTTCCTGAAAATCCTGGGAGCCGGTGATGACGTCGGGAATGGGCAGGGCGCGGGTTTCACCCGTGTTCGCGGTGTAGGTGATGACATCGTCGCCACTTTCATCGGTGGTCACCCTTTTGCTGCGTTTCAGCAAAACCCGTGTGGTATGTACGTTTTCTCCGATCACGAAGAATTCCCGCTCCATGCCATCAATTTTCATCACTCGTTCCTCCGGGGTTTGTCAGCGCCGATGTTGGCCATCGGCTTAAAGAGGCAACCCTCGACGAAGATGTCGAAGAAATCTGCCTCGCTTTCCAATTCAACATGTTCGGCCCGGCGCACCAGGGCTTCCAGATGGGCCCGCCGCTCCAAATTCAACAGCGCCTCGCCCGCGCCTTGCAACGCGGTGTTGCCGGCCCGCACCATGCGGTCCTTGTCCACGCCCGCCAACAGACCGATTGCCACCGCATTGTCGAAATCCACATGCGAGGCGAAACCGCCCGCCAGATACAGCCGTTGGATATCGCCCGTCGTCACGCCAAAGCGCCGCAACAGGATGCTTTGGCCCGCGTTGGAGGCTGCCTTTGCCTGCGCCAGATGGCTGATATCCTGGCCGGAAATGTCGATGCCATGTTCCGGCGCCACCGCCACCAACCTGTTGCGCTCACCCTTTGCTCGCTTCAGGGCGCCCTTTTCATTCATGGCGCCGCTGCGCCGCAGCACCGCCAACAGATCGATCAGGCCGGAACCGCACAATCCCACCGGTTCGACATCGCCAATGGTGCGCCATTGAAAACCGCCCACAGTGTTTTCGGTAGCGGGGTCCTCGGCGACGGTTTCGATGGCGCCGTCGTAACTGGCCATGCCGTGGCGGACCAGGCCGCCCTCGAACGCCGGGCCGGCGGGGCAGGAGGCGACCATCAGACGTCCCTGCCCGGCCAGGACGATCTCGGTATTGGTGCCCATGTCCACCAGCATCACCACGTCATCGTCGTCGGGCGCGATATCGAGCGCCAACAGCGAGGCGGCGGCATCGCCACCCACGTGGCTGGCAATCAGGGGCAGACCGTGAACCAGGCATTTCGGATGCGCCCGCAGGCCCAGTTTCCGCGCCTCGGTCCGCAACGCGGTGCTGTCCCGCTTGCCATCGAGAAATTCCAGCTCGATAGGAGATTTATAGGGCCGCTGGCCAATGGCCTGTACATCGCCCTTGAAAAACAGATCCCGCATGGTGGAATTGCCCGCCACGACGATCTCGTAAATTTCCCGGCGCTTGAATTTAAATTGCTGGCACAGCGCCTCGATTTCCCCATTCAAGGCATTGATGATGACCTTGTGCAATTCGCCCTGGTGCGGGCCGCCGTCATAGGAAATCCGATGCATGACGTCGCTGCCGCCAAAGCGTTGCGGGTTCTCGAACGAAGCGATGGCGATACTGTTACCGGTCTCCAGATCGAACAGGTTGGCGGCCACGGTCGTCGTGCCGAGATCAATGGCCAGGCCATAGATATGACCCCTGAATTTGTCGATCACCTCGCCATCGCGCAGAACGTCGTTGCCATCCCGCGTAATCGCGGGGGCTAAATCGATCGCTTTCTCCAGGCTGGTTTCAAGGATGCGCGGCGCCCGGATCAGCGGTTCAAAGGCGATCTCGGCCTCCGCGTCCATGATTTCGGCCTGACAGGCCAATCGGTAGTTCTCGCCTAAAAACGCTTCGAATTCCGTACGCGGCGCCAACGCTTCGGCGCCCTTATTGACGATGACGATGCATTCGTGGCAATCGCCATAGCGACCGCACGACGAGGCCAGGCGCAGGCGTTGCTCGTCCGCCCGGTCAAACAGGGTGACGGTTTCGGTGCGTTTACCCTCCATCCCTGCCCGGCGATCTTTGCGGCTCTTACGGTCTTTACGGTCCTCGCTTGCCTGTTGGCGAACGGTGGCGATCTTTTCCTTGGTTTTCCGGTAACTTTCAGGCCGGGTTTCCCAGGCACCGCGAAAGTCCAGGGTGCCGTCATGGGCGCAAATCGGCTCAGCACCATTGTCACGGGAGTTGTCCTGCGGGTCCTGACGATTGGCACAGCCGAATTTGGCGGTGCAGACATCCTTGCTGGAACGATAGGGGCAGCGGCCCTGCCCTGAAATGGGATCCATTACCTTTTCCTGGGCGTTGCCCAGGATTTCGGCAAAGATCTCGGTCATCCGATCAAGGCGTTGCTGGTAGTCTTTTTTTGTCGGACCGGCCACGAAAGATATACCAGACGTCAGCCTAAGCCGCTGATGTCATCAGCTCCTTGGCCACCGCGACGCAGCTAAGGGCATCGGGGCCGTAGCCGTCGGCGCCCATATCGTCGGAGAATTCCTGGGTCACCGGCGCGCCGCCGACCATAATCAGTACATCATCGCGCACGTCGGCGTCGATCATGGCCTCGATGGTCTTGCCCATGTTGGGCAGGGTGGTGGTCAGCAGGGCCGACATACCCAAAACCTTGGCACCGCTGTCCTCCACCGCATCGATGAAGGTGTCTTCCGCCACATCAACCCCAAGGTCGATGACGTCAAAGCCGGAGCCGCGCAACATCATAATGCAGAGATTCTTGCCGATATCGTGCAAATCGCCCTTCACCGTGCCCATGATCACCGTGCCTTGTTTTTCGATCCCCGAGGCCGACAAAATAGGCTCGATATGGGCCATGCCCGCCCGCATGGCGCGGGCGCAGCTCAATACCTCCGGCACGAAGACAAAATTCTCGCGAAACTTGATGCCGACGATGCCCATGCCGCCGATCAGGCCATCATCCATGATCTCGATGGCGTCAATGCCATCCGCCAGGGCCTTGGCGGTTAACTCGTCCACCTCATCGTCATCGCCTTCGATGATCGCCGCCGCGATATCCTGCAGCGCCGGTTTGGCGCCTGCGAACAGATCGACAAAGCGCGCGATTTCCTCGGGCCGTTCGAGAAATTCCTCGATCTCGTCCTGGATGGTTTGGTTCTGGATGTCACTCAATTCAGCCATGGCTGGATGTCCACTATTTTAATGCAATAAATGAAATTATGATTTCAAGGCATTGAATTAATGCCTTGAATGCCATTCCTTGATCGCCTCTGGTATGGCGCGCAGATTGGCGATGGATGTCTGTAGGGGAATGGCGCATTCGGGACCGATCATCTGCACACCGGCGTCCAAATTTGCGAAGACCTCGGCCTTCACGTCTTCGGGAGTCTTGGAAAACAGGGTCTCGGGATTGTTGATATTACCCACCAGGGCGATATCCCCATGCACCGTGTCCATGGACTCGGCTGGGCCGTTCTTGGAATCGTAGTGGAAGGCCGCCATGCCGGTTTCCGCGATAAAGCCCATGCGGTCCACGGTACGGCCGCAAATATGCAGGATCAGCGGACAATGGATCTTTTCAGCGAATTCCGTATGCACATCGCGCAAATAGCGCTCGTAATATTCGCCGCTGACCAGATCGCCGGTAGCGTGATCGGGCAATGTCAGGGCATCGACGCCCGCTTCGACCTGGGCATTGCCAAAATCGATCGTGACTTTCTTCAGTTTCTGCAGGATTTCCTTTGTCGCCTCGGGATCGTCCAGGGACAGCAGCAGGAATTTTTCCACTCCGAAACAATGATAGGCCATGGACCAGGGGCCCATGGTCTTGCCGATAATGGCGACGTCATCACCCAGCTCCTGGCGCAGCAGCTTAATCGCGTCCAGCACGCAAACCAGATCGGGATGCTCCATCAGGTCGTTGGGAATATAGATATCTTCCGGTTTGTCCCAGATCGGCTCGCTCATCCGCACCGTGGGCCAGTTGTCCTTGCCTTCCCACTGCATCTTGCAGCCCAGGGCGGAGGATTCCTGGATGATGGAGAACACCGGCATGACGCTGTCAAAGCCCAGAATGGTATGTGCCGTGGCCGCCAGGCGCGCCATGGGCGCGGCCTCGCGGTTGGCATTGGGGAACGGCGCATCGACCAGATCCATCAATTCCACCGTCGCGACCGAAGTCGGACAGCAGACCGGCGTGCGGTCCACGGGCTGTCCCGCTAGGGCTGCCATAACCCGTTCGCGGCTGGTCATTTCCTGTACTTTTTCCATTTTTCCGCTCCCTAGTCCTGACTGCCCGGCGCGGCCAGCACGCCCTTGGCCGCGTTCATTTCCTGTTCCCGCATCACGGAACGTACATTCGGCGCGGCCTGCAACAACATGCCCACCATGGCGTCGTGATCCTGGCCGCAATCAAAGCCAAGGCGCCGGCCCTCGGTCTCGTCAGTCTGAGCATCGGCCAGCTTGACCACAGCGTTTCGCAGGGCAGTCAGGCGGCGCTCCGCCTGCTCGGCGCCATCGCCAATCGCTGATAATTCATAGCGCCCCTGCCCCAGCGCGGCGGCGGTCACGGTCAGTTCGGATTTCTTGTCCGCCAGGGACAGCACCGGCGTTTCGGGTGCCGCGTCGGGCTTTTCCTTGCAGGCTTGGAGAAATAGACGCCGCACCGCCGTCAGATGCTCGCCGCCGCAGGGAAAGCGCACGGTATCCGCCGCCCCTGCCCGTTCCATGCCGCCCAGGGTCATCATGGCGGCAAGAATATAGGCGATGCGTTCGTCCAAGCCGTCGTAGCTGGCGAAGCTGCGCACCCGGAAGGCCCAGCCCGCATCGTCCTCGCGGGCATAAAGGCCAATGGAAACGTCACGGAAATACTTGTCGGTCGAAACCAGTTCTATCCGCGTTCCCAGATCGGCAAATGGATCCACCACCAATGTTCTCCCACAAGTACGAAAATCAGCGAAACACTTCGGCGCAAAAAATTCAGCGCAAACAATAGAGACTTGACGCAGCCAGCCTGTTCGGATCACAATTGGCCAGCTGGTCAGACCAATTTTAGATCGCTTAGGAGAGACTGTAAAGCCGTGCTTGCAGGATTTGATGGATTTTTTGAATGAGCGAGAGCGCCGAAAGCAACCAAACGGCAGTTGATCCGTTCCGCCAGGTCGAACGGGCCACGGTGAGCGATACAATCGTGGCGCAAATACGCGCTTTGATCACCAACGGTACCTTAAAACCAGGCGACCGCCTGCCCTCGGAACGGGATTTGTGCAAACGCTTCGGGGTTGGCCGCACTTCCGTGCGCGAGGCCCTTAAGCCATTGATTGCCATGGGTTTGCTGGAGGGCCGTGTCGGTAGCGGAACGTTTGTCGCGGCGGAGATGGGACAGTTCCGCAAGCCCCTTGAATGGGGTTTGCTGGATGATCTTTCAGGCCAGGACGAATTGGTGGAAACCCGCCATATGCTGGAAACCAACGCCGCCTATTGGGCTGCGTTGAGGGCCGGGCCGGACAATCTGGCGGCGATCAAGGCCACGCTCCAGGGCATGGCCGAAAACCTGCACCAGCCGGAGGATTTTCAGGAATTCGACGCCAACTTCCATTTCGAGATCGCCCGCGCCACCCAGAACAAGATTTTGTTCCGCCTGATCAGCGTCATCCGCGGCCAGATCCAGACCTGGATCGGCGAACGCCTGACCCTTTCGCCGGACCGGACCGAGGCCCTGGCCGAAATCTCCTACCGTCAACATCAGGAGATCTTCGCGGCCATCAAGGCAGGCGACGGTGAAGCCGCCCGGGCCGCCATGGATCAACACATCCAGACCGCCACACGGGATCTGCAAGCCAACCGATAGATGCTAAACAATAGGTCGGGTCGCCTCGTCCAACCATTCGCGGGTCGGGTCATCGACATCTGGCGAGAGGGCATCATAAACCCTTTGATGATAGGCGTTCAGCCAGGCCTTTTCGGGCTCCGTCAACAATTCAGGCAGGATGGCGTTGCGGTCGATGGGCGACAGCGTCAGGGTCTCGAACTCCAGCATATCGCGCTCCGCGCCCGAAACCTCGGCCTCGCGCACGGCCAACAGGTTCTCAATACGGATGCCATAGGCGCCGGTCTTGTAATAACCGGGCTCGTTCGAGACCACCATGCCGGGACGCAAATCCTGCGTCTGTTGTCGTTTCGAGATCGAATGGGGGCCTTCATGCACATTCAGATAACTGCCCACGCCATGCCCGGTGCCATGATCGAAATCCAGGCCGGCCTGCCACAGGGCATGGCGGGCCAATACATCCAACTGCGCGCCGGTGGTGCCTACGGGAAAGCGCGTGGTGGCAATGGCGATATGGCCTTTAAGGACACGGGTAAAACGGTCGCGCATCTCGTCGCTGACGTCACCGATTGCAATGGTGCGGGTAACATCCGTGGTGCCGTCCAGATACTGCCCGCCTGAATCAACCAGATAGAATTCGCCATTGCCAAGCTTGCGGTTGCTTTCAGCCGTGACCCGGTAATGCACGATGGCGCCGTTGGGGCCGGAGCCGGTGATGGTGGGAAAGCTGAGATCGCGGAAATGCTCTCCATCATGGCGGAATTCCTCCAATTGCGCCTCGACCGCCAGTTCGTCCAATTCCCCTTGCGGCCCGAACACCGACAGCCAGTGTTGAAAACGCACCAGGGCAACGCCGTCACGATTATGGGCGGCACGGGCGCCCTGTAATTCCACCTCGTTCTTGATTGCCTTCGGCAATTGGCAGGGATCGGTATCGCGGGCTATGTCCGCCCCCGCCGCCGCCAGACGCTCGAATACCCAGGCGGCGGTCAGACCGGGATCGGCCTGCACGGTCTTATCCTTCAGGGCGTCCAGGGCCGGCGCGAACGCCTCGGGCGGTTGCAGGGAAACTTCGTTGCCCAAATGATCTGTCAGGCCCCTGCCCCGTTTATCGGTATCGAGAAACAGATCAACCTGGCCGTCGGCATACAGAATGGCCAGGGAAAGCGGCAATGGCGAATGGGGCACATCACCGCCACGGATATTCAACAGCCAGGCGATGGAATCCGGCGCCGTGATCACCGCCGCGTCGCGCTTGCCCTCCCGCAACGCCCCGGCCAGGCGGGCCCTTTTGTCGGCGGAGGTTTCACCGGCGAAGGCGATATCGTGGGGCAGCACCAGGGCCATGGGCTCGTCCGGCTGATCGTGCCAGACCGTATCCAGTGGATTATCGGTCACGGCGACCAGTTCACCGCCCGCGGCTTCGACCGCCTTGCGAAAGCGTGCCACGCCGTCCTGGGTGAACAGCCAGCTATCGAAACCAAGCTTGCCGCCCTTGGGCAGATGTTCGGCGATCCAATCGGGCGGCGGCGTTTCGGTGATATGCAGGCGCTCATACAGATCACCATCCACCTGTTCGGCGATTTGCAGGGTATAGCGTCCATCAGTAAAAGCGGCGGCGCTATCCCGAAGGACCACGACCATGCCGGCGGAGCCGGTAAATCCCGTCAGCCAGGCAATGCGCCGGGCCGAGGCCGGAACATATTCGTTCTGATAACGGTCCGCCATGGGCACCACGAAGCCGTCCAGCCCCCGCGCCGCCATCTCCCCGCGCAGAGCGTCCAGACGCCCGGCCCAATCGGTTCCGCCTGATCCACCATCACCGCTCATATATGCTCTCCCCGCCACGGCGCCCAAATTACGCCGCTGATTATGCCTACCTCCCGGACCAGATGGCAACGGCGGATTGTTCCCGCGTAGCTATGCCGCAAATGCAATGCTGCAATGCAAAATTAACAGGTAAATTAGGACCGCAATCTATTGATTTTGTTAATACTTCGAATATATGCATTGCAACATCAAAGACACGGGCATGGGGACCCAGCAAGACCCGCGCATACTACGTCAGGAAAAGACATGAGTTTTCAAAAGCAGATCGAAAAGCAACTAGCGCAGGAATTCTCGCCCAAGCAAACGCCTATCGTGCTCAACTACGACGAGGCGGTCCACCTTGGCCGGCGCCTGCACGATCAGGAAATGCACCGGCTATTGAGCCTCGTCTGGCATGCCTTTACGGCTGCCGTCAAACGGCTGGCAAAGGCTTCGCATCAGCGCAGCATCGATAGTCTGCCCAACTATCTGCGCCAGGATATTGGCCTGCGCCCCTTTGACGGTTCGGTCAATGGCACCACCGGCCGGGGCTATATGTAAGCCGCAACCTGCCAAATTCGACGGTTTTTAAAGGCCCGCGCCGCCCAGGCGCGGGCCTTGCCTGTTTTACGATGCATCAAGGGCCGACGCAGCCATGTCCAGGGCGCAATGCAGCATTGCGATATTGTCGGGAAAAATTAACGTTTAAGACATTGTTTTCGTTCAGAAATGCAGCCCTCTTTAAGGCTATTCCAAAGACCTGGGCTGGAACAAAGGCAACGCCGGCCCACCACGAAGTCAGGATACGTTATGAGCATTTATGTGCAAAACGAAGACCGCTTGGCCCACGACCTCTCCGCCAATGGAACATCGGTTTTACACGCCAATGAGTTCGGTCACTTTCCGGGCTACGGACTGTTCACGCTTCTCAGCAAGACGGCCGCGCTTGCCGGCGCCATCCTGAAGCAGTCATTGCAAGCCGATCAGCAGGACAGAATTGGCGCCCTGGCTGACCATATGCGCCGCGATATCGGCCTCGTGCCCACGAATGCCAAAGTGGGCGGCGCTCTGTACTACGACCAGGGCTCGCGTTACCTCTAACGGCGGCCGCTTCGAACAAACAAAGCCCGTGCCTTCCCGGTGCGGGCTTTTTATTTTGCCGCCCGATAGACCTGTACCGGGACGGCTGGCTATACTCGTGTTCCCGAAGACACCCACCAGGAGCATTCCATGCCGCAATACCGATCCTATCGCACCACTCAGGGGCCGAACCGTATGGCCTCGCGCGCTCTTTGGCGGGCCACGGGCACCAACGAAGGTGATTTCGCCAAGCCGATCATCGCCATTGCGAACTCATTTACCCAATTCGTGCCAGGCCATGTGCACCTGAAGGATCTGGGCCAGATGGTTGGCGACGAGGTCTATAAGGCCGGCGGCGTGGCCAAGGAATTCAATACCATCGCCGTCGACGACGGCATCGCCATGGGCCATGAAGGCATGCTCTATAGCCTGCCCAGCCGCGAGCTGATTGCGGATGCGGTGGAATATATGGTCGAGGCGCACTGCGCCGATGCCCTGGTCTGCATTTCCAACTGCGACAAGATCACGCCGGGCATGCTGATGGCGGCCCTGCGCCTGAATATCCCCACGGTCTTTGTCTCCGGCGGGCCGATGGAGGCGGGCAAGATCAAGATCGGCGGCAAGGATATGATTGTCGACGGCGTCGATGCCATGGTCCTCTCGGCCAAGCCCGGCGTCACGGACGAAGAAAAACAGGCCTTGGAAGAGATCGCCTGTCCCACTTGCGGTTCGTGTGCGGGCATGTTCACCGCCAACTCTATGAATTGCCTGGTCGAGGCCCTGGGCCTTGGCCTGCCCGGCAACGGCAGCCTGGTCGCTACCCATGCCCGGCGGGGCGATTTGTTCCTGGAAGCCGGCCGCCAGATCGTCGAGATCACCAAGCGTTATTACGAACTGGACGAAGAAGCAGTGCTGCCGCGCAACATCGCCACCTTCGAGGCTTTTGAAAACGCCATGACCGTGGACATGGCCATGGGCGGTTCCACCAACACGGTGCTGCATCTCCTCGCCGCCGCTTTCGAGGCGGAAGTCCCGTTCACCATGGCCGATATCGACCGCCTGTCCCGCAAGGTACCGCATTTGTGCAAGGTCTCGCCCTCCATTCAGAACGTACATATGGAGGATGTGCACCGGGCCGGCGGTATCATGGCGATCATGGGCGAGCTGGCCCGCGAGGATCTGCTGCATATGGATGTGCGCAATATCCTGGGCGACAGCCTGAGCGATACGCTCGCCATGTGGGATATCGGCCAGACAAACAACGAGAAAGTGCAGAATTTCTATCGCGCCGCGCCGGGGCGGATCCGCTCCATCACCGCCTTTAGCCAGGACAGCTATTACGATGACCTGGACAAGGACCGTGCAGCGGGCTGCATCCGCGACGTGGAACATGCCTACAGCGCCGATGGCGGCCTGGCGGTGTTGTATGGCAACCTTGCCGCCGACGGCTGCATCGTCAAAAGCGCCGGCGTACCTCGCGATATGCTGACCTTCACCGGCCCTGCGATCATTTTCGAGAGCGAGAACAAGGCCGCCGCCGGCATCCGCACCGGCCAGATTCAGCCAGGCCATGTGGTGGTAATCCGCTATGAAGGCCCCAAGGGCGGCCCCGGCATGCAGGAGATGCTGCGCGTCACCGGCCTGATGAAATCCATGGACCTGGCGGAAAAATGCGCCCTGATCACCGATGGCCGTTTCTCGGGCGCCACCTCCGGCTTGTCGATCGGCCATATCTCGCCCGAAGCGGCTGAAGGCGGCCCTATCGGCTTGGTCGAGGATGGTGACCAGATCACTGTTGATATCCCTAACAGAAGCATCTCACTTGATATTGACGATGACGAAATCGCACGGCGCCAAGCAGCAATGGAAGCCCGGGGTGAAGACGCCTGGCTGCCGACCATGCGCGAGCGCACTGTCAGCCGGGCATTGGAATCCTATGCCTTGCTGGCCAGAAGTGCCGCCCATGGTGCCGTACGCGACCCAAGGCAGTTCAAGAAGTCGCTGTCGAAAAATTAAGCCAAGAAGCGGCTGGCTTTAGCCGGTCGAACGCTGGCAATCGACGATGCTGGTTCTAGGGAACAGCACGGTGACGCGGGTACCCTCGCCGAGTTTGCTGTCAATTTTTAGTTTGCCGCCTTGCAACTCAACCAGCGAATTGACGATGGACAGGCCAAGCCCGGCACCGCCCTCGGTGGAGAGATTATTGGGGTCAACCTGCGAGAACGGCAAGAGGACCATCTTTATATCCTCCCTGGCGATACCGAGGCCGTTGTCGGCGACGGTAATCGTGATGCAGCCTTGGCTGTCCAGACAGGCGCTTGCCGTTACCTCGCCGCCCGCGGGCGTGAACTTGATGGCATTGGAGAGCAGGTTAAGCAGAATTTGACGGGTCGCCCGATCATCGGCGCGAACTGTCGGCAGGCTGCCGATGGCTGAAGTATCCAGGTTCAGTCCCTTGCTCCTAGCCACCTGCCGCATGACCTCACAGGAAGATCTGACGATACTGGCGATATTGATATCGTCAAAGTTCAACTCGTATTGTCCGGCCTCGATCCGTGAGAGGTCAAGAACGTCATTAATCAGGTCCAGAAGATGCTCGCCGCTGGAGAATATGTGCCCGGCGTAGTCCTGATAGCGCCCATCGCCAAGCGGACCGAACATCTCGCTGCGCAGAATTTCGGAAAAACCCATGATGGCGTTCAACGGCGTGCGCAACTCGTGGCTCATGGTGGCAAGAAACTGAGATTTGGCCCCGTTGGCCTGTTCCGCCCGTTCCTTTTCCTCGCGCAACGCATCCTCCCGGTGCTTAAGGTCCGTGACATCCGTGTTGACCAGAAATGTCGAGCCGTCGGGCGCCTTCTTCTCGCGTAGCAGCAACCAACGGCCGTCGGCCCGCTGTGATGGGATCGCTTCGTCAGTGGGCGCGCGATGTTGGGCCATGCGGGCCTGCACGTATTCTTCCTCGCGGCCCGTCGCCTCAATGATACGGCCATGCTCGATATTGTCGCGCACCATGTCCTCGAAGGTCATGCCGGTGCGCATATTGGCGGAAAGCTCGGGGTTCAGGCTATGAAACATGCGGTTGCAAAAAATCAAACGGTCGTCAGGATCGAACAGGGCAAAAGCGTCTGAAAGGCTTTCAACCGCCTCCCTGAAGCGCTTTTCCGACTCCTTAGCGGCCTCTTCCGCCTGCTTGCGCCTGGTAATGTCGATATGCCAAATGATACTGGCATCAATCCCTTCGAAAACGATCGGCTGGGTGTTCATTAGAACCCACCAACGGGAGCCGTCGCGGCGTTTACGTTCGGCCTCGAAGTTCAGCAGGAATTTTTCTCTCTGCAACCGCGACCAGGCTTCCTCTATGCGCGATGGGTCCACCCAGGTATCACCGATGTCCCCCTGCAGTAGCTCCGCCTCCGTTCCCGAACCCAGCATTTCCACCAATGCCAGGTTAACGAAAAGACGGCGGCCATCTTCGTTGGCCAATATTGCGACGCCGATCGGACAGGTCTCAAGACTCTCGCGCAATCCAGGTTCATGACCTAGGGCCACGCCGGGCACATCCGATTGATATTCGAGCTTTACCATTCAATTCTACTCGCCTTGATTGGGCAAAATTCGGTCCATACGCATCAAATCGGCCATCCCACTACAGCTTGTAGAACTGACCGCCCCAAAAAACATATCGTTGATACAATCTGCTATTTGGCATATCGCCATAGGGATACATAATCAGTCACGACAGTAAACAAATCATTATAGTTCCGGCGCCTCTTGCCCTTCACGGCGGAGGCGCCGCGAATAACCGCCATCTAGCAGACGGTCCCGGCATGCGGGGCATGGACCCCGGCGCGCCGGCGTCGTACTCTGGCCAAAATTTTTACAAAAACGCCGGAGAGAGCGTCATGGATTACGACTATATCATTGTGGGTGCCGGTTCCGCCGGCTGTGTGCTGGCCAACCGCTTGAGCGCCAATGGCCGGCACAAGGTGCTGGTGTTGGAAGCGGGTAAGAAAAGCAATTTCTGGACCCAGTTTCCCATCAGTTTTGCCCTGCTGCTGGACGATCCAAAAGCCAACTGGCGCTTCCGCTCGGAGCCCGAGGAAGGCACCGCGAACCGCCCCATTCCGGTGCCTCGCGGCAAGGTCCTGGGCGGCTCCTCCGCCATCAACGGCCTGGTTTATGTGCGCGGGCAGCCGCTGGATTATGATACCTGGGCGCAACAAGGCAACCGGGGCTGGGATTTCGATACGGTAAAGACGCACTTCCGCAGGCTGGAGGATTTCGAGCGTGGCGATGACGGTATCCGTGGCGCGGGCGGGCCCATTCGCGTCTCTGAATGCAAGGATGAAACGCCGCTTTACGATGCCTGGATCGCCGCCGCCGAAGAAATCGGCGTGCCCTTCAATCACGACTACAACGGCGCCACTCAGGAAGGCATTTGCAAGACCCAGACCACCATCCGCGACGGCAAGCGCGCCTCCGCCGCCGCCGGCTATCTGAAACCGGCCATGAACCGGAGCAATTTGACGGTCGAAACCGAAGTCATGGTCGAAAAGGTACTACTGGACGGCAAACGCGCGGTGGGCGTGCAATATCTCTCCAAGGGCCGAACCGTGCAGGCCAAGGCCGGGGCGGAGGTCATATTGTCCGCCGGCGCCATCAAATCGCCGCAGATACTGGAGCTGTCCGGCATTGGCCAGGGGCAACGCCTGCAGGACCTTGGCATCGAGGTGCAGCATAATTTATGGGGCGTGGGTGAAAGCCTGCGCGATCACATCGCCCCCCGCATGAAGTGGAAGGTGACCCAGCAGAACGTGACCTATAATGGCAAGGTCAATGGCCTGGGCCTGGGCTGGCAGGCCTTGCGCTATGCCTTTAACCGGCGGGGCTTTGTCGGCATGCCGTCGGCGCCCATGCTGGCCTTCATGCGTACGCGGGACGAGTTGGAAACCCCCGATATCCAGCTGCATCTGGTGCCCTTCCGCTACGATGATCCGAACAAGCGCTATCTGGGCAAGGAACCGGGCATGATCGCCACGGTCTACCAATGCCGCCCCGACAGCATGGGCCATATTCATGCCCGATCGAGCAACCCGAACGACGCCCCGGCCATCAACTTCAATTTCCTGGCCGCCGAAACCGACCGCCGCTGTTTGCTGGATGGTACGCAAAAGGTCCGCGACTTCATAAATGCGGCGGCACTTGACGCCTATCGCGGCGTCGAGGAGGCGCCGGGCGAAGAGATCCAGGGCGATGACGCCATGCTGGACTGGATCCGCCGCACCGCCGAGACCACCTATCACCCCACGGGCACCTGCCGCATGGGCACCGCCGACCGTAACGTGGTCGACGAACGCCTGCGTGTGCATGGCATAGCGGGTCTGCGTGTCGTGGATGCCTCCATCATGCCCACGCTGGTGTCGGGCAATACCAACGCGGCCTGCCTGATGATCGGCGAAAAAGGCGCCGAAATGGTGTTGGAGGACGCTGCCTAAAAAAGCTGTCTAAACTTCGCCCCAAACCTGCAATGCGGTTTCGACGATGCGGGCCAGCTTGGCGTGTTCTACATCCACCGTGACGGGGTTGCCCGAAACGGCGGAAGCGAAACCGCATTGCGGCGATAGGGAGAGACGATCCAACGGTACATATTGCGCGGCCTGATCGATGCGCCCGGCCAAGGCATCGACGCTTTCCAGCGCCGCCAGTTTCGAGCTGACCAGGCCCAGCACGATGTGCTTGTCATCGGGTACCAGGGCCAGGGGTTCGAAGTCCCCTGCCCGGTCGGTGTCGTATTCCAGGAAAAAGGCATCCACCGCCAGGTCGTTGAACAGGCGTTCCGCCACCGGACCGTAGCCGCCCTGAGAGAGATACTTGCCCTTGAAATTGCCCCGGCACAGATGCAGGCCGCAGGTCATGCCCGCAGGTCGGTCCCTGACCGCGTCATTGATGGCATCGATATAGACGCCGATCAGATCATCGGGATCGGCGCCGCCCGCGCGTACCTGTTCGCGCACCGCCGGATCGCAGAGCATGGCGAGCGGCACTTCATCCATCTGGATATAGCGCGCGCCCATGGCCGCCAGTTCGGCGATTTCCTGGCGGAAGACCTCGGCGAAGTCAGCGAAGAAATCCCGTGGCGTGGGATAAACCGCAGGGTCGATACCGCCCACGGGACGATAGAAATGAAAGGTCGGCAGGGACGGCATGGTGATCTTAGGTGTCGCCTTGGCGATGTCTTTCAGAAAGCCGAATTCGCCAGTGGAGAAGCCGCGCTCGCGGCGCACCTTGCCCTCCACATGGGCCGCGATGAAGCTTTGTTCATGGCCGTGATCGTCGTGGAATTTGAACTCCGCCTCGCGCACGGACAGCCCCGAGACGGGCCCTATGACATGGCCCCAGTACGAGCCCCGGCGGAATTCACCATCCGTTACCAGGCCCAGGCCGGCATCCTGCTGCAACGCGACAACGTCACGGATCGCCGCGTCCTGGATTTCCGTAAAGGCGGCATCGTCGATCTCGCCCGCGGCATGCTGGCGAAAGGCGGCGGTCAGTTCCTTGGGGCGCAGCAGGCTGCCCACATGTTCGGCACGGAAAGGCGGCGGGGCCATGGCGGTCTCCTCGATTAATATCCCGCGCTATTTTGATATAGCCATGCGCCGGCGTCACGCTAAACTGATGCCATGACCTCATTTAAAGACATCCAGGCGGCGGCTATCGAGCGCAACGGCGGCATGGCGGCGTTGAGAAAGAAATTGCCGGCCGCGAAATCGGCCCGTGCCCTGAAGGCGGTTAGTGATGACCGTTATCTCTCGCAAATGTCCCTCAGGGTGTTCAGTGCCGGGCTGAAACATTCCATGGTGCGGGACAAATGGCCGGCCTTCGAAGAGGTCTTTCACGGCTTCGAACCCCGTAAGGTGCATGCCATGGCGGATGAGGACCTGGAAGCCCTGATGGGCGAGGCCCGCATCATCCGCCATTGGGGCAAGATCAAGTCGGTGCGCGCCAACGCCGCCGCGATGTTGCAGATCGCCGATGAAGCGGGCGGCATGGGCGCCTGGTTGGCGGCCTGGCAACCGGAGCAAACCGTCGAATTGTGGGACCAGCTGAGCAAGCGTTTCACCCAACTGGGCGGCAATTCCGGACCATACTTTCTGCGCATGGTGGGCAAGGACAGCTTTAATCTGACGCCCTATGTTCTGAGCGCCCTGAAGCACTGGTCGCTTTATGACGGCAACGGTAAGAGCAAACGGGAGCGGGCCAAGGTTCAGGAGGTCTTCAATGCCCTGCGGAGTGAAAGCGGCCTGCCGCTGTGCCAGATCTCGATGACGCTGGCGCAATCGGTTGACTGATTGGCCAAAGTTGCCGGCCAAACTCTGGATTTCCCCAAAGCAGGCGTGAACAGGTAAGGGTGGATAGTTGATATGACGGACTGGAACATCTCTGAAAGGGCCGCGGCCCTGCACTGCGAAGCCTTGGTTTGGGATAATAATTTTCCCTTTAGTCCGGTATGCGGTTCACAGGCAGCGCATGTGGCCACGCTGGGCCGCATGGCGGCAAGCGGCTACGACTGCGTCAATATCACCGTGGCCTCCGACAACAACAATATGGCTTCGGCGGTGGAGGCCATCTCGCGCGCACGGTCCTACTTCCTGGCACATCCCGACGATTACGTTTTGGTCGATAGCGCGGCGGACGTGGAGGCGGCGAAGGCGGCGGGCAAGCTGGCCATCGTGTTCGGTTTCCAGGGCACCCTGCCTTTTGAACGCGACGTTGGCCTGGTCGAGGTGTTCTACCGCCTGGGCGTACGGCAGGCACTGATGGCCTATAACCAGAAAAACAATGTGGGCGACGGTTGTCACGAACGCACTGACGCCGGGCTCAGCCGTTTCGGCATCGAGATCGTGCTGGCCATGGAACGGGTCGGCATGCTGGTCGACTGCACCCACACGGGCTACCGCACCTCGATGGATGTGTTTGATGTGGCGACCGGGCCCGTGGTCTTTACCCATTCAAACCCGCGTGCCCTTGTCGAACATGAGCGCAATATTCCCGACGAACTGGCCAAGGCCTGCGCGGCCACTGGCGGCGTGGTCGGGGTCAACGGTATTGGCATCTTCCTCGGCGGCAACGACGCCTCGACCGCGGCGCTGTTTCGGCATCTTGATCATTGGGTGCAACTGATCGGCGCGCGGCATGTAGGCATCGGGCTCGATTTCGTCTCGGAGCTTGATGCGCTAAACGCGTTTGTGCGCACCAGGGCCGATAAGTACCCCGAGGGGCAGAGCTATGATGTCGATGTCCGCGCCGTCGATCCCGAACAGATCCCGGAGCTGACCGAGTTGATGCTGCAAAGCGGCTACGCCGACGAAGATATCCGCGGCATTCTAGGCGGCAACTGGCAGCGCCTGGCGCGCGAGGTGTGGAAGTAGCGCGTTTCCGACTAGTCAGCCCGGTGATCAGCGGCTAACGTTGGTTCTTGTTCTTCAATCGCCGAGGAGTATGAGAGATGCCCGCGCACACCGCCGCAACCGGTTCGGAACTTGATGTTCACAATGTCGCCATGACCACCCGCATGGCTCTGGCCTATGCCGCCGGCATCGCGGATACTTCGACCCAGGTGTTTGACGATGACCGCGAGGGCGGCATCATGGCGCCGCCGCAGTTCTGCGTCAGGCTGGAATGGCCGGTCGTCGATGGTAATATATCCCGCAGCGTGGTGGGCATGTCGCCAGAGGAAAAGGTGCGCGGCGTTCATTACATCCAGGATTCGATCTTTCACCAACCCATCCGCCCCGGCATGAACCTGCGCACAACGGGAAGCATAGCCGCCATTCGCCGCACCCGCGCCGGCTCGCTCACCGTGACCAAGCTGCCGACGATCGATGTCGATACCGGGGAACCGGTGGTGACCTCGTGGTCCAGCGGCATTGCCCGCGATGTGGACGTGGTGGGCGAGGATACCACCCTGGAAAGCCCGCCCGCGGTACCGGAATGCAGCGGCGAGGTGATGGAAGAGATCGAGATATTTATCCCCCGCGAAATGCCGCACAGCTACACCGAATGCGCCGATATCTGGAATCCCATTCATACGGAACGGGAAGTGGCGATCGGTTCCGGCCTGCCGGATATCATCCTGCACGGCACCGCCACCTGGGCCCTGGCCGGGCGTGAGGTCATGCGGGCTTGTTGCGATGGCGATCCAGCGGGTCTAAAGCGGCTCTACGGCCGATTCACAGCGATGGTCATTCCCGGCAGCACAATCCGGGTCGAGCTACAAAAACCCATCGATAACGTGGTCGGCTTTACGGTCTACAACGCCGAGGGCGCCGCCGCCATCTCCAACGGGGTTGCGGTCATCGGCTAAAGTTTCTGTACAGACCTGCGTCAGGGTTCATTGATGTTGCGTAAAAACCGAGCGTTTAATTTTCTCGTCGCCGTTTTTGCGCTCGGCGTGGGCGGCATCCTTTTTCCTGATAGCGCGGGCGGCACGGCCGCCGCCAAGGAAGACAGCGGACAGGCGCCGATGTTGGAGTTTTCCGCGTCCGAGCAGCGCTATCTGCGGCAAAAAAAGCGCGTCAGCATGTGCATCGACCCGGACTGGATGCCCTATGAAAGGATCAATGAACAGGGTCGGCATGAGGGCATGTCGGCTGATTACATGGCCCTTTTCGAGAAGCGCATCGGGGTGCCAATCGAACTCGTTCCGACAAAATCATGGAGCGAGTCCACGGATTTCGCCAAGGCGCGGAAATGCGACATCCTCTCGATGCTCAACAAGTCGCCGGAACGGAGCCAATACCTGAATTTCACGGAGCCCTATATTCAATCACAAAGCGTCGTCGTGACGCGCGACGACGTCACCTACCTTAATGGCCTGAAATCGGTCGGTACGCGCAGCCTGTCCGTACCCAAGGGCTATGTCTTCGAGGAACGGATACGAAAAGACTACCCAAACATCAAACTGGTCTTGGTGGAGACGGTCCGGGAGGGCCTAAACAAAGTTTCCAACGGCGAGGTTTTCGCCCATCTGGGCTCCATTTTCATCGTTGTCAACGAGATCCAGAAAAACCAGCTCAGCAACCTGAAGATCTCGGGCCATTCGGAATACGAGATGAATTTTCGGATCGGGGTGCGCAAGGATGACCCTTTGCTGCTTTTCGTCCTAAACAAGGCGGTCGGCTCCTTGAGCGAGGCAGAACATATTCGAATCCGGCGAAGCTGGACCGCCACGAAACTTGAGCATGGTGTCGACTATTCACTGCTTTGGAAGGTTGTTGCCGGCGGCTTGGCGCTGCTTATCGCCGTAATGTTCTGGAATAGAAAACTGGCCTTCCTAAACGCCCGGATCAGGGAGAGCGAAAAGGCAAGCACGCATTTGGGAAGGATCGTCGAACAGTCACACAATGAAATTTATGTGTTCGACGCCGAAACCCTGCGATTTACCCAGGTTAACCGCAGCGCACGGCTTAATCTTGGCTATACCCTGGACGAGCTTCGTTACCTCACACCTGTCGATATAATGCCCGCATTCGTCCAAGAGGATTTCGACAACTTGATAACGCCGCTCCGCGATGGCCGGGAAGAACGGATCGTCTTTGAAACAGGTTTTGGGCGCAAGGATCTTTCCACCTACGACGCGGAAGTCTATTTGCAACTGATGGCAAACGAGACGCCCGCGGTTTTTTTAGCTTTCATCAACGACATCACGGAACGCAACAGGACCGAGGAAGTGCTCCGCCGCTCCCAACGGCTGGAAGCGGTGGGCCGGCTGACCGCGGGTATCGCGCATGACTTCAATAACCTGTTGGCCATCATATTGGGCAACCTGGAGCTTTTGCTGCGTGGAACAGGTCCCGGCAGCAAGAATTTCGAATATGCGTCCAGCGCCCTGGCGGCGACCCGGCGCGGCGCGGATATTACCAAGAAACTGGTTGGCCTATCCGGCCTGGCTCCAACCGGCGTCAAGCTGGTGCAGGTGAACGATTTCATCGTGCATATGAAGGATCTGATCTCTATGTCGCTGACGCCGTCCATTCATGTGGAAACGCGTCTGGCCGACGATTTGTGGCCGGTTGAGATCGACCCGGGCGATCTCGAAGACGCCATCCTCAATCTTGCCCTGAACGCCCGCGATGCCATGCCCGACGGCGGCAACATGACCATCGAGACAACCAACTGTGTCCTGGATGAAAATTTCGCCAAGGACAATCAATTGGCCAAGGCCGGTGACTACATCATGATTTCGGTCAGTGATACCGGCACCGGGATGACGGACGAGGTCAAGGCTAATTTGTTTGAGCCATTCTTCACGACCAAGGAATTCGGCCAGGGAAGTGGCCTCGGCCTTAGTATGGTGTATGGCTTCGTGCAAAGATCCGCCGGTCATATCAAGCTCTATTCGCAACCTGGAGCGGGAACGGCGTTTCGCATTTACCTGCCGCGTGCGCACGGAAAAATTGACCATACCGAGACGGCGCCGGCCCGCGCCGATCCGCCCGGCGGCAGCGAAGCCATTCTGATCGTCGACGACGAGATCGATTTGCTGGAAATCGCCGTTTCGTATCTGGAAACCCTTGGCTACAGAACCTTGACCGCGAGTAATGGCAGGCAGGCCATGGAAATCCTGAAGGAGCATCCGGAGGTCGACCTTTTGTTCTGCGACGTCATCATGCCTGGTGACATGGATGGCTACCAGGTGGCACTGTCGGCACACCGTAGCCGGCCGGGGCTGAAGATTCTTTTGACCAGCGGCTTTACCGACGAATATGCGAAACACGCCGATGACGAAGATGGCTACTTAGCTGGCCTCGCTGGTAATTTGTTGGCCAAGCCTTACACCTATGAACCACTGGCCCTGGCGGTTCGGCGTGCCTTGGATGACGGCCCCGGCGACCAGACTTGAATATGGTTTTTTCCATCATAATTGACTAGCATCGTCAACGCCGATTGGGCCCAGATGTGCATGCCACAGTATGGGCGGCGTCGTCAGCCGCCTAGTATTTTAGCCATGCCGTGCCACGGGCCACTGTCTCCAGTACAAGTTCCGTCCAACGTGAATGAACGATCGTTCAAGCAAATCCTTTAACCAGGAAGGGAGCGTTCATGTTTGAGGGCAAGGATATCCTCGATATCGCCAATGATCATATCAACGAGGACTTCATGGCCGGCGCGGGCGGGCCGTTGAGCGAGACTGAATGGTCAGGGCCATGGGACAGCGCCCATTATGTCAGCTGGTGCGCCTATCAGGCCCATGGCATCGTCTTTGGCTGCGCCTCAAAGGCACCTTTGCAGGCCATTGCCTCGCCACAGTCCTGGTACGATGACGGCCTGCTGGAGAATGCCTTGATCCCCGTCGCGGAGGCCCTGGTCACGCCCGGCGCCATTTTGCTGCGTTTGCCCAGTGGTCAGACCCAGGGACACGTTGCCATCTCCGACGGCGGTCTGGGTATCTATGAAGCCCGTGGCAGCAAATACGGCACGGTTTACAGCGTCGGCGCGGATATTCGCCGTTGGGACCACGGTGTATTGCTGCCCGGCGTATCTTATGAGGCCCTCGCCCCTGCCCCACCCTACGAAGCGCCCATAACCTACCGGGTGCGGCCTGGAAAGCCGTATTTGCGCGGCGACGATATCCGCCTGATCCAGCACCGCTTGCTTTACTTTGGCTTTGGCGGCTCGCGGGTGGATGGCATATTCGGTGCCGGCACCCAGGCGGCGGTGCGGGCCATGCAGCTATGGGCCGGCCTGAACCCCGATGGCGAAGTCGGGCTAGAGACGGCCGAGACCATGGGCCTGACGCTTTATGACGGCCAGAACCCCGATGCCCTCAGCCTCTACCGCTCGGTCAACGGTATCGATGGTCTATCGGACGCGGCGGCGGACTTTCTGATCTTTCACGAAACCGGCGGCCAGCGCCGCTACGAGCGTCTTTATCTCAACCCCGTATGGCCCGGTGAATCTTCGGGACTGACGATCGGCATTGGTTATGACATCGGCCATCAGGAAAGCGAAACCTTCCAACGTGACTGGCAGGCACATTTGCGGCCCACGGATTTCGAACTGCTAGCCGGGATGGTTGGTGAAAATGCCGGCGGCATGGCGAAAGCCAAGGCGCGGAAAAAATTCAATGCGCTGTTGGCCGAAACCCGCGATGTTGTCGTGCCCTGGAATGCCGCCATCGCTGTCTTCGCCCGGCGTTCGGTACCCGATTACGCCACCCAGACCCGCGCAATCTATCCAGAATTCGACGAGTTGCCGCCGCGTTGCCGGGGCGCGATCCTGTCCCTGACATACAACAGGGGTTTTGCCCTGGGTGGAGATCGGCGTGAAGAAATGGCCAGCATTCAGAACCTTCTTGCTGACAACCGATGGATTGATATCCCGACCGAGATCAAAGCCATGAAACGGCTATGGCCAGCTAATGCGGGCTTGAAACGCCGCCGCGATGAGGAGGCGGACTTCTTCGAAAGAGGTCTGGCCGGCAGGGACTAGTCGCCAACTTCGCTGCGGAAATTGACCTCGACCTCGACTTCGATCTCTTGTTGCTGTTCCTCTTCCTGGCCGTCCGTTGTCACGCGGCGCGGACCGTCGCGGGCCACCGGCTTGAAGGATACACGCGCACCAGACGGCAAGCGCCCACCTGGGGCCAGCCGCATCCTCCTGCGCAGAGCCGGGACGCCGCCACCTCCGCGACCCCGACCGCTGCTGGAAGTATCCGAACTCGAACTTTCCTGGTGCACGAAGTAGCTCGCCTTGGCTGCAATTCGCCCGCTTTCAACAATAACTCGGGGGACGCCCTGGGCGGCCAGTTCGGTTATTTGGCTGTAACGCACTTGCGCCAAGGTCAGCCGTATCGCTTTGTGGAGCGATGTCAGGCCCGTGGGCGTCAATTTCCTGGCCACGATCATTTCCGCGACCGGCGTCAATTCGGGAAACTGCCCGCGGATAACCGCCGAGGCCTTTTTACGCAACGCGGCCACCGCGGGCGTGGACCGGGCGGAGTCATTGACCGCCCTGCGGAAGCCCCGATATGGCAGTCCAAACAAATCAACAAACGCGGCCTGCACCTCCTCATCCCCGATGTGTTCCTGCGCGAATTCCTCCAGGCTCATGTCGGCGGCAAGCATTACGTCCTCACGCCGGTCCTGCTGAAAAACCTGCGCCTCGAATACTGCTTCGAAGGTATCTTCGAGCAGCCGCGATACCATTTCCACGAACTCAACAGCCTCATTTTCATCTGCCATGGATGACCCTTCGCAATTCAAATACCGACTAGTGCACGACGGTTATCTAAGCCTCGGTCAACGGCAGATAATCGGTCCTGAAGTTGATCACCACCCGGCTAAAGATCGAGGTCGTGGTGCTTGATTTGTTGATGTCGGTTTCCTTGGAGGTTCTGACGTTGATGTAGCGTTCCTTGTTCTTGGTCCTGCCCCGGCCGCGCCGGAAAAGTTCGTTGCCATCCGTCAGCCGTCCGCGTTGTACCGCGACGTTTGTTTTCCGCTCGGACTGTTTGTCTGATTTCTGGGATCTGTGGCTTTGTTTGTTCATGGTTTCGAACAACAGCTTGGTCTCTATCAGGCCATTCTCGACCACCAGCCGCGTCATGCCCAGGCGGGTCATCTCTTGCAGCATGCTGTATTTGTCGGCGGAAATTTTCTGCGCGATGGCATCAAGCAATTTTCCCCGGCTAACGGCGACGGGATCTTTTGGCCGTTCGACAAGTGGGCCGGCCTCCATGGCGTAGACCCCCGCCGCGGTCTTGCTGCCAACAGCCCCAAGCACATCGACAACGCCGTCGCTCAACGCCGAGATGTTGAGCATGCCGTTGGCTTCCTCATACGCATCGGGGAGAATGTTGAGATCGTCCTCGCCGTTCAAGTCCTCTTCGGACAGGGCCCGTCCGTCGTCCGCGAAGGCTGTGGCCAGGGCTGGTACCTTGTCGAGATAGGCCAGAATATCCGCATTCGAGACCTCGCCTTCCGTCTCCGAGATGTAAGAGGAAAGTTCCTTGGTCAACGTTTTCACCAGCTTCAGATAGCTGTCAATCTGCTCGATGTCCGAGGCAATGACCGCGTCAAACACGCTGTTGATCAATTCGGCGGTAAATTCAGCGAAACCAACATCGCCGGCTTCCGTCGCCCGTTCCATTTCAGATGCGCGTTCCGTGGTATCATCGCTCATTATTCCATCTCCTGATTTGCGGTGTATTCTGGAAACAACATGCTCACGAACAATTACGCTTAGCTTTAGTCGACGGCAAAGGACGGTCGCGTAAGATCGGCATCGCCTGGTATCGGCGGCGCGATCCTGCCCAGGGTTCGGCCATAGGCGTCGTTTTGATAGAACTCGATCTGTTTCGGCGTCTGCTTCTCGGAATGGAGCTGCAGATCAAAATTCTTGTAGTTGATGAAGTAATTCAGATCGGAGCGGGTGGCGGATATATTGCGCTCGTAAACCACATTCATCAGCGACAGATAGAATTCAGAGACGTTGCCGATATCCACGCGCTGGTCGTCCATGCCCATGCCGAGGCCGAGGGTCCGCCTCTCGTCGCTTTCGAATTCGCGGAACAGGTCCACCGGCGAATTGTAATACAGCCCCCCATCCACCCACATGCCTTCGAGAAAGTGTCTGTCGCCGAACCGGTCCAGCTGGCCGGCGGGCCAGCCATGTTGGCGTACGGCGGCGGCATCAATGATTACCGGCTTGAATGCCGGCGGAAGGCAAGTGGAAATGCGAACCGCGTCAGAGACCGGTAAATAGCCTGTATCGCGCACCGAAAAGACGTGACTTTCCTGGGTTGAAATGTTCGCGCCGACAATATTCAGCGGCGGCGCTGCGTCCTCTCCGAGAGACTTGCAAAAGATCCGCTTGTGCTGTTCAAAATCACAGCTCCGATTGGCGTTGTAGCTGTTCAGCAGTTTTCTTTTCGAAAACGCCCGGCGCTGTCTGCGTGTCCAGCCGCGCTTGGATCGCTTGATTGCTTCGGCGATTTTTCCTAGAAACAATTCGTCCAAGGATTTCGCCTTGGCGAAATCATCGGGTCCGGGCGGGCGGACGTCAGGGAATTGCGCCGCATTCTCGATCCGAAAGGCCGCCAGGGCGATGGCATGGTCCATATAGTCGCGCCAGACGCAGCCGGAAAATACCCCGTAATCCAGACGCATCACATTGAATATATCGCTATCCGGCTGCCCGCTTTTCGCCAATACACTTGCCAGCACTTTATGGACGACCTTGGGATATTCCGCCTCGACGAATTCCAGGATCTGCTCGCGGCCCCAGTTCAGGGCCGCTTTCGATATGCGGTCCTGAATTTCATGGATAATGATCTCCCTGACCACTTCATAGGCGTGCGAGGGTTCATCGTCATCGTCATCGAACCAGGATGGAATGTCCGCCATCCGCAGCACGCGCCGTCTCAGGGCGGCACGCATAATCCGTTTCGGCGACAGGCTGTCATTCAGCTTTAGTTCAATGTAGGCGCGGACATCCTCGGGCTTTTCCAAAAGGCGGCCCAGAGGATCGAGATATCGGATAAATGCCGAGACCGGGCCGGCTTCTTCGTCTTCCAACGTGCTTGAATGTTCCGGTGTGGCGTTTTCCCGACAGCCGCCGATGACCGAAAACTGTCCCAGTTTGATGTCTTCGATGCGGAATATGAGATCGAACGCCGCCGGATGCACAAGGTCGGCAATCTCGTCATGGCGATAGCCGCACGACATCAGCGTCGCCAGAACCGAGCCCGAGGAACTGCCGACAAAGGCCTCCACGCCGGTCTGCACCGGCCCCTGATACTGCAGGATGCCCCGCTCGTCCAGGGCTCTAACGGCGCCGGGATGAACCGTCAGGCCGGCGGCGCTGCCCCCTTCGATACTGAGAAATTTGACTGTATGCGGATCCAATCTCGCCATTTACACATTCCCTCCCCCGAGAAACTGTCCATGGACTACGCTTGGTTCTACGATACTGTTGCGTCACGATAATCAGAATTGAGAAACTTTAGCAATCTCTATTGTAACTAGACCGTGCCATTGCCGCGGCAACTTGCTGTTCAAGTTTTGAAATCTATCTTCTATCTCCGTGGATGAGGCTCTATCGGCGATCGACGCCCTGGCGTCCCGCAACCGGCTGCAAAAACATTCGCCGAAACATGGAGTTAGCCCGAATTATTCATGAGAGGGCGCAAGATTGCTGGCGAGCGTAGATTAACC
>CAYWYB010000011.1:0-32254 GCA_964462145.1 uncultured Rhodospirillaceae bacterium | reverse complement strand
CGTTCGATGACCTCGCCGCCGTCCTCGGGCTCGAACTTCATGGTCAGCCTGCCCTTGCCGGGCACCACGAAATCCGTCGCGCGGTATTGGTCGCCAAAGGCATGGCGGCCAATGACGATGGGATGGGTCCAGCCGGGCACAAGGCGCGGTACGTTCTGGCAGATGATCGGCTCGCGGAACACGGTGCCGCCGAGAATGTTCCGGATGGTGCCGTTGGGCGAACGCCACATGGATTTCAGGCCGAACTCCTCCACCCGCTCTTCGTCCGGGGTGATGGTGGCGCATTTCACGCCGACGCCGTATTCCTTGATCGCATTGGCGCAGTCGATGGTGATCTGATCGTCGGTTTCATCGCGCTTCTCGATGCCCAGATCGTAATATTTCAGATCGATGTCCAGATAGGGCAGTATCAATTTTTCCTTGATGAAGGCCCAGATGATGCGTGTCATTTCATCGCCGTCGAGTTCGACGACGGGTGTTTTCACTTTTATCTTGCTCATTTACCTAACCTCTGTGGCGGCTACCTATAAGCATGTTTTTTCAAAACATGCTCAGACTCTTAAGAAATAGAGCAATTGAACCAATCACTTAAGTCGCGCCAAATAAGTTATGGGGCGACTGCAATTAATTGAAAATTGCTCTAACCTCTAGGGCGGCTTGAGCCACTTCTATTGTTCGGGCGGAACATATCCAGCTAATGGGCCTAGGTCAAAGATTCTCACAGCCGTTCCGGATGGCCCGGCCCGGTGGAGCTGGGCGCGGCGGCCAGGGCAGCGAAAACGGCGTCCACATCACGCGCCATGGCATAGAAATCCGTGATCCCCGGATTGGCGAAACCGCCTGTCACAACGGCCTTCAAAAGCGCCTCCATGGGTTGCCAATAACCGTGATCGTCCAGGATTACCAAGGGTTTGTCATGCAGGCGCAATTGCCGCCAGGAGATAATTTCAAAAGTTTCGTCCAAGGTGCCGATGCCCCCCGGCAAGGCAACAAAACCGTCCGATAGTTCGAACATTAATTGTTTGCGGGCGTGCATGGTGTCGACCACATGCAGTTCGGTCAGGCCATGGTGGCCGACCTCCCAATCCTGCAGATGCTTGGGAATGACACCGATGACCTCTCCGCCGGCATCCAGCACCGCATCGGCCACCGCGCCCATCAGGCCCACATGGCCGCCGCCATAGACCAGGCGAATGTCCCGCCTCGCGATTTCTTGACCAAGCGCCACGGCGGTCTCGCGGTAGTCTTGCTGCTGGCCAAAACGGGAGCCACAATAGACGCAGATGGAGGAGATCTCTGCCATGATTTATACGGTCCTTCGCGGCTTGCCGGTGTTGTTGGCTGTCCTGGCTATCAGTCAGGCGGCATCGGCCGGACCCGCTGATGTGGTTGGGGTGAAAGTGACGAAAAGCGGCCCCGGCGTCTATAGCTTTGCCGTGACAGTGCGCCATGACGACAAGGGCTGGGAGCATTATGCCAATGCCTGGCAGGTGGTCGGCCCGGACGGTAGGGTGTTGGCGACGCGGGTGCTGGCCCATCCCCACGAGCATGAACAGCCCTTTACCCGCTCATTGTCGGGCGTTGCCATCCCGGAAGGCATGGCGCGGGTACGTTTGCGGGCCCGTGACAAGGTGCATGGCCTCGGTGGCAGGGAGCAGGAGGTGGATCTGCCCCGATGAAGCGATTCGGCACATTCGCGGCTATATTGCTCTGTCTGTTCGGCGCGGCCCCGGCGGCGGCTGATCAGGTCGCGCGCGGCGCTTATCTGATCCGGGCGGCGGGATGCATCGGCTGTCATACGGATGTGAAAGGCGGCGGCGCACCGCTGGCCGGCGGACGTGGGCTGAAGACGCCGTTTGGAATTTTCTACAGCCCCAACATCACGCCGCATCCCGAAACAGGCATCGGTGAATGGAGCGATCAGAATTTTCTCGATGCACTGCGCCACGGCAGGCGTCCCGACGGCGGCAATTACTTTCCGGTTTTTCCCTACCCCAGTTATACCGCCATGCGGGCCGAAGATGCCTTGGCCATCAAGGCCTTTCTGTTCGCCCAGGCACCGGTAGCACGACCCAATAAGGCCCATGACGTTGCCGCGCCGTTTTCCTGGCGCTGGACCGTTGATTTGTGGAAATGGCTGTTTTTTGCGCCGGGGCCTTGGCAGGACCGGGCCGGGCGGGATGCGCAATGGAACCGCGGGGCCTATTTGGTGCATGGCCTGGCCCATTGCGGTGAATGCCATACGGCACGCAATATCATGGGTGCCATGCAGCCGTCCGGATTCCTGGCCGGCACCGTTGATGGCCCGGATGGTGAATTAGTGCCCAATATCACCCCTGATCTGGAAACCGGTATCGGTGATTGGAACGAGGCCGATATCGTCCAACTGCTGCGTGATGGTACAAAGCCCGACTATGATGATGTGCAGGGCAGCATGGCCGAGGCCATCCGTGACGGGCTGGGCCATCTGAGCGACGGAGACTTGAACGCAATCGCGCACTATTTGCGCACTGTCCCCGCCATTGTGCATCGGGTTGAAAGCAGGCCGAATAAATAACGCCGTAATGTAGGTGATTGCCCCTGGCGGGGCGAAAGATTACCCTGTCATAGCTCTGCTTTGGAGAGATGGCGTGCGCAACATAATTATCTTGGCGGCTGGAGTCATTCTGTTGGGTGGCCTGCTGGCTACGTTGTCCTGGTGGGAAGAACCGGTGCCCATGACGGCATCGCGGCCAAGCTCGCCGGAAAAGCCCGCCATCGAAAAACCGGCTGTTGCGCCCGCCGATAACAGCAACAAGTTGGCGGCACCCGCGAGCGCTGCTTCGCCAACATTGCCCAAGGCTGGAAAAAGCACCCCGGCGCCACAACAGAGTGCCTCGGCGCCACAACAGAGCGCCTCTGCACAGCAAAAGAGCGCTCTTGCTCCGCAAAGGAGCACTCCGGCGCCGCAACCGGCAGAATCGCCCGTACTCAAGGCGCCATCGTTTGATATTGTCCGCGTTGCCAAGGACGGCACGGCGGTGATCGCCGGGCGGGCACCTGCCGGCTCCACGGTAGAGCTTTCCCTGGGCGGACAGATCTTGGCCGAGGCGCCGGTCTCGAAACGCGGTGAATGGGTGGCGGTCATCGACCAGCCCATGCCCAGCGGCCAGACCGAATTAGACCTGGTTGCTATAATGCCCAATGGCCGGCGTATCGCCTCCGCGAATATTGTCGCCTTGGTGGTGCCGGCGCAGACGCCGCCCGCCGAAACCACGAAGACCGCCTCAGCCATGGCCGCTCCCGCAAAGACTACGCCTCCTAAGGTGGCCCCCGCCAAGACTGTGTCTCCCAAGGCGGCCCCCGCCAAGCCGGCAGTAGTTGAAAAGAAAACGACAACGGCCCTGGCCATCCTGTTGCCAAAAAGCGGCGATGCTCCGGCCAAACTATTGCAAAAACCAGAACCAAAAGATGGCGCATCCAGCAGCAAGTTGAGTGTCGATACCGTCGATTACGACGACAAGGGCAATGTGGTGGTTACGGGCAGCGCCCCGAAGGGCGCCAAGGTGCAGGTTTATGTTGACAATAAACCGGTGGGCATTGCCAAGGCGGACCAGGCCAAGAGCTGGCAGTTGAAGCCGAAATCGGAAGTGGCACCAGGTGGCCACACCTTGCGGGTGGATCAGGTGGAAGGCAGCGGCAAGGTGGTCAGCCGGATCGAGCTGCCGTTCGTCCGGGCCGCGGCGGCGGATGTTCTGGCCAATACCAAGGCCCGCTATCGGGTCATTGTTCAGCCCGGCAATAGTCTGTGGCGCATTGCCCGGCGGGTCTATGGCAGCGGCAATCGTTTTACCGTGATCTATCAGGCCAACAACGATCAGATCCGCGATCCGGACATGATCTTCCCCGGCCAGGTCTTTAATCTGCCGACGGAAAATTAGACCTCCGCCATGTCCAAGGGGCCTCGTGTCCTGTACCTTGAAAAACAAAATTCCCAAGACGTAACCCGATTGGAGTGAACCGATGACGAGAATGCCCGCAATCAGCCTGGCCGCCGTGCCCGGCCGCCGTAAAGCCACCCTGGAATTGGCCGGCGAAATCGAACGCCGCGGCTTCACGGGCATTTACTGCCCCTCCACCGTGGCCAATGTGACGCTTTGCGCGGCTTTGGCCCAGTGCACCAACGAGATTCCGTTCGGCACCTCGATCGCGCCGATCTACGCCCGGACGGTGGTGGACTATGCCCAGACGGTGTCGTTCATCCATGAGGTCTCCGGCGGGCGTTTCCGCTTTGGCATCGGGGTCAGCCATGGCCCGTCCCTGAAACGCATGAAAGTCACCGCCGGCAAGCCGCTCTCGGATACCCGCGAATTCGTGACGGATCTTAAGGCGATCGAACGGGTTGGCGAATTACCCCCCATCATCCTGGCCGCCATGCGCCGCAAAATGATAGCCCTGGCCGGCGAAATCGGCGATGGCATGGTGTTCGCCAATGCCTCCCGCAGCTTTATGAAAACATCCCTGGCCGCCTTGCCTGATGACAAGCGCAACGACGAAAACTTCTATATCGGCAATATGATCCCGACCTGTATCTCCGATGATGTGGAGGCCGCCAAGGCGGTCAACCGGCGCACCCTGACCTCGTATGCGCAATTGCCGAACTACCGCAATTATTGGAAGGAGTCCGGCTACGCCGAGGAAATGGCCGGCGTGGAAGCCGCCATGGCCGCCGGCGAGCCCGAGAAGGTCGCCGACCATCTGAGCGACAAATGGCTGGCCGACAACACCCTGTTCGGCAGTGTCAGCCAGGTACGCGAGGGTCTGGAGGCTTGGTTCGATACCGGCGTGCGCACGCCGATCCTGGTACCGTCTTCAGCCAACGGCAACCAGTTGGTCGCCTTTCAGGAAGTTTTCGCTGCCTTTAGCTAGGCTATCAGAGCCGCGTATTGGTCCAATAGGGGCAGGATCTCGTCACGCCCGGCCGAGGGCAGGGTGAAGACTGTGCGTTCCACGCCGGCGTCCCGGTAGCTGTTGACCGTGTCGAGTTTGTCTTCCGCGCCGAAGATGGTGATGCCCAGGCTGTCCGGGTCCCGGTCGGCCTCGGCCGCCATCTGGCGGAAGCGGGGCAGGGTTTCCAGTGGATCCCAGCCGCGGCCGCCCAGGGGCATCCAGCCGTCGCCGTATTCAATGGCGCGTCTGGCGCCATGAGGGAAACCACCGCCGACCAGAATGGGCGGATGGGGTTTCTGGGCCGGCTTGGGCCAGGCCATCATCGGGGGGAAATTGACGAACTCACCGCTGAACTCTGGTTTATTCTCGGTCCAGATGGTCTTCATGGCGGCAATACGTTCGGCCATCAGGCGAAAACGGCTTTTGAATTCGGTGCCGTGATCGGCCATTTCCTCGGTGTTCCAGCCACCGCCCACGCCCAGGATCACACGTCCGTCGGAAAGCTGATCCAGGGTCGCGACCTCTTTCGCCAATTGAATGGGGTCCCTTTGAATAACCAGGCAGATGCCGGTACAGAGGAGAATGCTTTTCGTGACCGGGGCTGCCGTGGCCATGGCGACCAAGGGGTCCATGCAGTCATAGTAATGTTTTGGCAGATCGCCGCCGCCCGGCCATGGCGATTGCCGGGACAAAGGGATATGGGAATGCTCCGGGAACCACAGGGATTCAAAACCGCGTTCCTCCGCCGCCACGGCCAGTTCAGCCGGGGTTATGGAATAGTCGGTTGAGAAAATTGCCACGCCGTATTCCATCTCGCACCTGTTTCTCTGACATCACCATGCTGCTTTCAGGTATAATATAGAGCAATTTTCAATTAGTCGGAGTCGCCCAAGACTTATTTGGCGCGACTTAAGCAATTGGTTCAATTGCTCGATTCTTAAGAGTCAGAGCGCATTTTCTTCGAATGCGCTCAGGCTGGAACACATTCGAACAACGACGGGAGTAGCGATATGCCACGGGTTCGGGAAGTTGAAATTGACGAGGTGCCCGAAGATGCGCGGGATGTCTATCAGCGCTTTGCCACGGATTACGGCCCGTTTCTGAACCAGGTGAAGATTTTCGCCCATCGCCCGCCGGCCCTGCGCCACATCATGGGGCTGTTGCTGGAGCTGGCTGACGAGGCGGTGCTGCCCAAGCGCTATCTGGAGATTGCCCTGGTCGTGGTCTCGAAACTGAACGAGTGCGACTATTGCGTCGCCCATCATGCGCCCCGCCTGGCGGATCAGGGACTGTCCATGGAAGCAACGGAAAATATTCTGGCCGATCAGGTGCCGGGATTCGACGAAGTGGATATGCTGGTGCGCGACTATTCCGTGCAGGTAACCGAGACACCGGGCCGTATCCGCGATGCCATGCACGAACGTTTGCATAAGCACTTCAGCGAGGAACAGATCGTCGAACTGACCTTGCGCATCGGCTTGTGTGGGTTTTTCAACCGCTTTAACGATGCCATGGGCATCGAGATGGAAGATGGCGTCGAGGCCGAAATGATGGCCCGAACCGCCGCAGCAGGAGATTGAGTGTGAGTTATCAAGATATTCTATACGACGTCGAGGACGGAATTCTGACCATTACCTTGAACCGGCCCGACAAGCTGAACGCCTTTACCGGCGTGATGCTGACCGAAATCATCGACGCCATGGACCGGGCCGATGCCGACGATGATGTGCGCGCGATCATCTTCACGGGCGCGGGCAGGGGCTTTTGCGCCGGCGCCGATCTGTCGCGGGGTGCCTCCACCTTCAATATGGCGGAGCGGGAAGGCGAGGGGCCAGTTGATGAATGGCGCGACGGCGGCGGCCTGGTCAGCCTGCGGCTGTTCGAATCCAAAAAGCCGCTGATCGCCGCCGTCAACGGACCCGCGGCGGGCGTTGGCGTGACCATGCAACTGCCCATGGATATCCGCATCGCCTCGACCGAGGCCCGATTTGGCTTGGTTTTCACCCGCCGCGGCGTGGTGATGGAGGCGTGCAGTTCCTGGTTCCTGCCCCGCATCGTGGGCATCAGCCAGGCCATGGAATGGGTCATGTCGGGCCGTGTTTTTCCAGCTGATGAAGCCCTCAAGGGTGGCCTGGTCAGCCAGGTGGTGGCGCCCGATGATCTGCTGCCGACGGCGCGCTCCATCGCCAGGGAGATCGCCGACAATACCTCCGCTGTCTCCGTTACCCTGTGCCGGCACATGATGTGGAAGATGCTGGGCGCCGATCACCCCATGGAAGCGCACAAAATCGACAGCCGTGGCATCCGCACCATGGGACAGCTGCCGGACGCCTATGAAGGCGTACAGTCGTTCCTGGAAAAGCGTCCCGGCAACTACACCATGAAGCCGAGCACGGATATTCCGGATTTCTTCCCCTGGTGGAACGAGCGGGAGTTTGAGTAGGAGACGTCCTCATTTGTCCATGTGACAACCATGAAAAGGTGACACTTTTGCAATAACTACGGCCTAAAATACCGCTGTCGCGCTCAATGGACGGATGCGCGCGGGAGGAGCCATGAACGTACCGGTACAAAGCATATCGCCGGCCATCGTTGAACAAAGGCTCAAAAGCCACGAGGAGTGGCTGGAGAGCTATCAGGGCGAACGGGCCGATTTCGCCCTGCTGGATCTGACTGGCTACGATTTTAAGCGGGCCAATTTGCGGCGCGCGAAACTGACCGGCGCGATTTTTTGCAAGACGATCCTGGTCGCCGCCGATCTGCGCGAGGCTGATCTGTTCACGATAGATCTTTGCAACGCCAACCTGACCGGCGCCGATTTGAGGGGCTGTGATCTGCGGGGGGCATTTTTGCGCGGCGCCGTCTTCAACTATGCCAATCTGGAAGATGCCGACCTCAGAGACGGAACCTTGCTGGTCGGCGCCAAGTTCAAGGGCCTTGCCATCAAGTCGCATCGCCAAAATGTCGACGGCCTGCCCCTGGCCGACCTGAGCGGCGTAAATTTAAGCGGCGCCCGTCTTTCCGGTTCGACCATCATTCAGACGGACCTGACCGGCACCTCGCTTGCCGGCGCCAATCTCAGCCATGCCAATCTGCGCAATTCCAATCTATCCGATGTCGACCTTACGGACGCGGACTTGAGCAATGCGAACCTTACCGACGCCACTTTTTGCGGCGCCGTCCTAAATGGCGCCGATGTGCGCGGCACCAACTTTAAAAACGCCGAACTGGCCAGCGCCGATCTCGACGGCGTCGACATGAGCAAAGCCAATCTCGAGGGCGCCAAACTGGCCCGGGAACTCTCCGAACTCGACGTCGATATGCGTGCCATACTATATCAGCACGCCACTTGGATAAGCTCGCTTGGCAAACAGGGCCGCCGCGCCGATTTAGGCGGCATGGACTTCAGCCGGGTTGATTTTCGTGGCTTCAACCTGCGCGGCGCCGAGGCGCAGGGGACGAACTTCACGGGCGCCAACCTGGCAACCGTCGAACTGACCATGGCCGATCTGTCGAATGCCAACTTCGACGGCGCCAATATGACGAGCGCGGAATTGAGCGGCGCCAATCTGCAATCCGCCAACCTGCGCAACGCTAACCTGCGTTACGCCAACCTAGGCCCCACCGAACTGCGCGATAAAAGCGGTGAATTAACCCATCGCTCCTGGCCCACGAACCTCAATCAAGCCAACCTCAGTGGCACCAATCTGGATGGCGCGAATTTGCGCAAGGCCAACCTGACCGATGCCGATTTGCGCGGTGCCCGCCTGGTTAACGCGAAATTCAGGGAAGCCGACATGACCGACACCCTGGTTGATCAGGAATAGCAGGGCCTGGAATTGCCTTGCTATCGCAATGCGGCGATCACAGCCTGGGCAGTACCTGATCGGCGGTCAGGCGGATGATTTCCTCGGTGCGGTCCGTGGCCACCGGGAACAAGGCAACTGAATCCGCGCCGGCGGCATAAAAGGCCGAGATCTTGGCGGCGCATTCCTCCGGCGTGCCGGCGATCGTCAGATCCTCGACCCATTGCTCGGGCATTCCCTGCAAGATCGCTTCGTAGCCGCCTTGTTTTACCAGGGCGTTCATCTGATCGGAAATGCCATAGACATCCGTCAGCCCGTTCGATCCGTTTTGCCGGTAAAAGGCCAGCTTGGCCCGGGCCGAAGCCCGCGCCGCGGCGCCGTCCTCGTCCACCGCATAAATGGCAAACACAGTAATGGGATGTTTATCGGTACGACCGCCCCGTGCCCGCCCCTCTTCGATACGCGCCTTGGCCCAGCGCACATAGTCATGACCGGCGGATACCGACAGCACCGAGCCATCGGCCACCTCGCCCGAAAGCTGCAGCATCTTCGGGCCGATCACGCCCATGCGGATCGGCGTTGGCGTGCCGGTCTCCGGATAGACCAGATTTACATCGTTAAACGCAAAAACCTCGCCGCGAACGTCCACGGTCTCGCCGCGCAACAGCGACTTGGTGGTGCTCACGCATTCGCGCAGTGCGCTGAGCGGTGAGCGGGGATGCAGGCCCATCTGGCGTATCCAGGCCGGAACCCCAAGGCCGATGCCGGCAATGAGACGATTTTCGTAGACCCGTGCCAGGGTCGAAAGTTCCATGGCCAGCAAAGCCGGGTGGCGGGCAACGGCGGAGACAACGCCGATGCCCACGGTAATGTTCGACGTGGCGCCCAGCACCAATGACGCGCCGGCGATACCGCCGGTAAAGAAATAATCCTCGGCCAGCCAGATTTCGTCAAAACCGCAGGCCTCCGCCGTCGCCGCCGCCCCTGGTACGTCCTCGGGCGCGACGGCGCTGCCAAGAACCAGGCCAATGGGGTGTTCAGCCGTCATTCGAGGACTCCATGTTGCAGGGGTGAAAATACGGGCCGCTCATCGGTCCAGCGCATCAAGCGCATCAAGCACCGCCTCGGGCGTGATGGGGATGCTGTCGATCGGGGCGCCAATGGCATCGGACACCGCATTGGCAATCACGGCGGCCACGGGCACGATCGACGGCTCGGCGGCCCCCTTGGCCCCGTATGGGCCGTCGGGTTCGGGATGTTCCATCAGAACGGTCTCGATCTTCGGCATGTCGCAGGCCAGGGGCAATCCGTGCGTTTCGAAATTCCGCTGCACATATTTGCCGTCCTTGATGTCCATGCGTTCCCAAAGCGTGTAACCAAGGCCTTGCGCGACGCCGCCGATGACCTGTCCCATGACCGCGTCGGGATTGATTGCCCGGCCGACTTCCTGGGCGATCACATAGCGCTCCACAGACACCTGGCCCGTAACCGCATCAACCTCGACCTCCGCCAGATGCAGGTGATAGGTCGGCGTCGGCCAGGTGTTAAACAGCATGCCTTTGGTAAGCGATGGATCATGTGGCGGCGGCGGCGTGGTGTAGGAGGCGGTGGCCACGATTGGCCCTTGGCTGAAGTTTGCCGCCATGGCGACCTGGGCCAGGCTAAGGCCCATGTCCGGGACGCCGGCCACGCGGACGACGCCATCCTCGATCAGCAGATCCTCCTTGGCCGCTTCCAGCATGGTTGCCGCCGTTTCAAGAACCCGTTGCCTGACCTGCACGGTAGCATCGTAGACGGCCCGCCCGGCCACATGGGTGGTGCGGCTGCCTTGCGAGCCGGCGTCGAAGCCGGCGACATCGGTATCGGGCATGGTGACGGCGACCTGATCAGCCGGGAGACCCAGACATTCGGCGGCGATCTGCCGCAAGCCGGTGGTCACGGCGCCGGAGCCGCTGTCGGTGGCGGCGGTGACGATAATTATGCCGCCGTCCTCGTTCAGCTTCACCGTTGCCTGGCCCGGCTGCGGGTTGGTCAACCAGACGGCGGCGGCAATGCCGACACCGCGCAGCTTGTCGCCATTTCCGGCATCAGCCGCATCCCGGAGCTGCTCGGACCGCAAATGCTCCCAAGGCGCCCGTTCCTCGACCAGGTCAAACGCCTTGTGAAGGATCGAGAGTTCCTCCAGGGCCTGGCCATTGCGCATCTTGTGGCCATCATGGGCCAGTGTTGCCAAGCGGTATTCCCGACGGTCCCGGCCCAGTTCGTTGGCGATTTGATCCATGTGCCGTTCGGCGGCGAAGACCAGGTAGGGCCCGCTGACGCCGCGAAAGGCGCCGGTTGGCGCCGTGTTGGTATAGGCCATGCGCGAGCGGATCCGCGCCGTTCCGACCCGGTAGATCGAAGCATACATGAACATCGGTATGGAGGCGCCGGCGGGGCCATTGTTGGCATAGGCGCCGCTATCAAAGACCACATCCACGTCCTGGGCCAGGATCGTGCCGTCGTTGCGCAGGGCGGAGCGGATTTTTACCACCGCGTTTTCCCGGCACGGCGCCGTCAGGCGCTCTTCCTCCGGTTTGTTGACCATTTTGATCGGCCGGCCCGTGCGCCGTGCCAGCACGGCCGCATAGGGCTCAAGACCAAGGTCGAGCTTGGCGCCGAAGCCGCCGCCGATATGGTGTCCGACGATACGGATCGCTGATTTCGGGACATCGAGAACCTGGGCCAGGCGATCACGCGCCCGGAAAGGGTATTGGTGCGAGACTTGGACCGTGTAGCGTCCGCCCTCATAGGTGGCCAAGGCCATTTTGGGCTCCAGGTAGGCCTGGTATTGGCGTGGTGTGGCGTAGCTGCCCTCGACCACGAGGTCAGCCTGTTCGAAGGCCGCGTCCACATCACCGGGGTCCGAAAAAATCTCGGCCACCATGTTACCATTGGCGCCAAAATCGATGCCGCCGACGGTGCCGAATTCGGCCCAGGATGGATGCACCAGCCTGGCCCCCGGCGCCAATGCCTGTTCCGGCGTCGACACCGCCGCTACTTCGTCAATCTCAATCTCGATCTTGCGAATGGCCGCCTCGGCCAGCTCGGGTGTATCCGCCACCACTGCCGCGATTGGTTCGCCTTCGTAGGCGATGTAATCCGTGGCGAATAACGGACTATCAAAGACGGCGACGCCGGCGCGCTCGTTCCGTACATCGGCCCCGGTTATCACATCGTGAACGCCGTCGCTGGCCATGGCGGCGGTGGTATCGATGCGGCGGATCGTGCCTGCCGCGACCGGTGCCCGAAGTAATCGGGCGTGCAGCATCCGGGCTACGGCAAGGTCGACGCCGAAGACCGCTTCGCCGCGCACCTTGGCCGCGCCGTCGCTTCTCTGAACATTCTGGCCAACAGCCGTCATGGCCGCTGCTCCCCGGCCACCGTCATCACGGCATCAATGATTTGCCGATAGCCGGTGCAGCGGCAGAGATTGCCGGCCAGTGCCGCCTCCACCTCTTCGGGAGATGGCGACGGTTGTTGTTCAAGCAACGCGGTCAGCGTCATCAGGAGGCCTGGAGTGCAAAAGCCGCATTGTACCGCCGCATGATCAAGCAAGGCTTGCTGCAGCGGGTTCATCCGCTCCTTGTCCGATTGTTTATCCGATAATCCTTCCACGGTGCGAATGTTTCGGCCGTCCACCGCCCCGGTGGCCATGATACAAGCATCGACGGGCAGGTCGTCGACCAGCACCGTGCAGGCACCGCATTCCCCTTCCAGGCAGCCTTCCTTGGTGCCCGTCAGCCACAGCCTCTCCCGCAATGTCCGCAGCAAGGTCTCGCCCGGCTCGACTTCAAGCGCCTGCGCCTCGCCATTGACGGTGCAGTGAACCGTAATTTTCTGATCCGCCGTCATTGCCGAAGCTCCTCGCCGCATTGCCTTGCCGCCCGTGCCAGCAGCCCCGGCAATACGCGTCTGCGGTAGGACGCCGTGCCGCGCGCGTCATCGATCGGCGATACCGCCCCGGCCAGCGCCTGGCCGGCGGCTGCTAGGGCGTCGTCTTCCAGGTGCGCGCCGATCAACAGGGCCTCGGCTTCGGGTACCCGCCGCGGCGTGGCGGCCAGAGAACACACAGCGACCCGCGCCGTGGCAACGCTGCCGTCTTCCCCCAGGCTCAAGCGTACGGCAAGACCGGCGATGGCCACGTCCATGGCGCCCCGCCGGCCCAGCTTCAGATAGACTTCAGCGCTGCCTTCGGGCAGTGGTTCAAGGTCTATGGTTGTCAGTAATTCATCCGCGCGGCGCGCGGTTGCGCGGCGGTCGATGAAGAATTCATCAAGGGGTAAACGCCGCTCGCCACTCGCCGAGGCCAGCGTCACATGGGCCTCGGCAACCAGCAATGGCGCCGCCAGATCCGCCGCCGGTGAGGCGTTGCAGATATTCCCCCCCACGGTACCCACCGCCTGGGTCTGCCAGCCGCCCACCAAACGGGCGGCGCTGGCCATCGCGGGGTGGTGGGCCGCAATCGCCGCATCAGCCGCGAGCCCGCTGTGAGTAGCAAGCGCGCCGATACTGGTTCGGCCATTCGTGGTGATCGCGGACAGTGGTTCGATGCCTTCGATATGGATCAAGGCCCCCGGTGCGATCTCGCCGTTGTTGAGGCGCACCATCACGTCGGTGCCGCCGGCGAGGAGGCAGCCATCCGCGCCCCATTCACCTAAATACTCAAATGCCTTTTCGAGGCTATGTGCACGGCAAAAGCGCAAATTCCACCCTCCGGCGAACAGTCCCTGTTAAAGCAAACGCTAACATGGACGCCGCGCCCGTGCCTAGGGGACCTTTGGCGCCGTCCGTGCTATTAGCCCGGCGGCCATTCGATCATCAGGGCTTCCGCCTGGGTCCGGATTGCGTCGGGAATGGTCATGGCGCGGCGGGCTTTCAGGTCAAACATGCAGGCGACAATATCGAATGTGGCAGCCAGTTCGCCGCTGCTGTCGTTGTGGAAATGATGACCGACACGGAAGGTCTTGTCGCCCAGATTGAGCAAACCCGTGCGCAGGCTGTAAATATCGCCGGCGCTGATCGGGGCATGAAAGCGGACGTCGTATTCCAGTGCCGCCCCGCCCCATTGTTCGCGCTTGGCGATATCGCGGGTGATGCCCATGCGATGACGAACAGTGCCGATGCCGTCGGAGGCGATACCGTAATATAGCTGGAATGACATTTGGCCCCGGGCATTGCAATTCCAGGTATCCACCGTGCCCCGAGAGGAGACGAACGGTCCCGTCAGGGCGCCGGAATAGGCGGGTACCGGACCGCCGGCGGTGGCCGGACGCGGGTTGTCGGAACGCTCCGCGATCATCGCCGTCATATGGCGGCGCGTCTCATCGGACCAGGGTACGGTCGCCTGGGCGGTGGGGTCGAAATTATCGAAGCGCAATTCGAACGATGCCGAAATCCTGCCGCTCTCCGCATTCACGATCTCGGCCAGAATGTCGATGCTGTCGCTATCCACCGCCAACACGGCGGCCCTGATATCCAGCACGGCGCCAGCATGCAGTTCGCCCAGATAACGGCTAAAGGCATGCCGGCGTCGCATTTGTGCCGCCTGATCCGGTGCCAGGCCCAGAGCATACCATAGATGACCCAAACCCTCGGAAAGCTTGGCGGCATAGAATTGCAGGTTAAGATGCCCCATGACATCACATTCCCAGGCATTCACGCCGCCCCGGTAAATCGGTACAAACTCACTCATTACGCCACACCTCGTTCAACTGTTGTCCTGCCTGTTCCGGTTCGCTCGTCTGGGCACTCGTTTCCCCACTCGTTTCGACCGCGGCCATGGGCTACAATAAAGCTCCCTGCGAAACCTCACCACCTCATATTGCGAGACCCAGTCAAAATGCCAAATAGCTCCAACATGCGCACCGGCGGCCAGATTCTGGTCGATCAACTGAAAATTCATGGCGTCGACACCGCCTTTTGCGTGCCGGGGGAAAGTTATCTGGCGGCCTTGGATGCCCTTCACGATGCCCCGGAAATTCGCCTTTTGACCTGCCGGCACGAGGCCAACGCGGCCAATATGGCGGAGGCCTATGGTAAGCTGACGGGTCAGCCGGGCATCTGTTTCGTCACCCGCGGCCCGGGCGCCTGCCACGCGGTGGTGGGGCTGCACACGGCGTTTCAGGACAGCTCGCCCATGATCCTGTTCGTAGGCCAGGTCGGCCGTTCCATGATGGAGCGGGAGGCTTTTCAGGAAATGGATTTCCGCCGTTTTTTTGGTCAGGTCAGCAAATGGTCGGCGGAAATTCAGGATCCCGCCCGCATTCCGGAACTGGTCAGCCAGGCCTTTCATGTGGCGACCTCCGGACGCCCCGGCCCGGTCGTGCTCTCCCTGCCCGAGGATATGCTGGTCGAACTGGCCGGTGTCGGCGATGCCCTGGCCTATCGCGGCGTGCAAGCCCATCCGGGCCCGGACGATATGGCGCAGCTTCGGACCATGTTGGCGGCGGCGAAGCGCCCGATCATGATGCTGGGCGGCGGCACCTGGACGAAGATGGCGGTGGCGGATATCACCGCCTTTGCCGAGGCCAATGGCCTGCCCGTCTGTTGCGCCTTCCGTAACCAGGACCGTTTCGACAATCATCACGATAATTATGTTGGCGAAGTGGGTATCGGATCGAACCCGCCCTTGATCAAACGCCTGAAGGAGACCGATCTGTTGATCGCGGTCGGCCCGCGCCTGGGCGAGACCACGACCCAGGGCTATAGCCTGCTGGATATCCCGGTGCCGCAACAGCCCCTGGTCCATATCCACCCGGACGCCGAGGAGTTGGGCCGGGTCTATCGCGCCGAGCTGCCGATCAATGCCGGCATGGCCGTCTTCGCCGCCGCCGCCAGGGCGCTGCAGCCGGTGGATGGTTCCGCCTGGGCTGATGACCTGGCCACGGCGCGCCAGGACTATCTGGACTATGTGGAGATCGAGCCGACCCTGGGTGATCTGGACATGGCGGATGTCCTACGCGTGCTGCGCGAGCGCCTGCCCAAGGACAGCCTGGTGGCCAATGATGCCGGCAACTTCGCCGGCTGGGCGCATCGCTATCTGCCCTTTTCGACCTACCCCAGCCAGGTTGGGCCGACCAACGGCGCCATGGGCTACGGCGTGCCGGCAGCCCTGGCCGCCGCCCTTGTGTTCCCGGAGCGCACCACGGTAAGTTTTGTTGGCGATGGCGGTTTTCTGATGGCCGGCAATGAACTGGCCACGGCCCTGCAATATGATCTGAAACCGATCTATCTGGTTATCAACAACGGCATGTTCGGCACCATCCGGATGCATCAGGAGCGGGAATATCCGGGCCGTGAAGTGGCGACGGAGCTGCAAAATCCCGATTTCGCCGCCTATGCTCAATCATTCGGCGCCCATGGCGAGACGGTCGAGCGCAGCGAAGATTTCGCCGCCGCGCTTGACCGGGCGCTGGCCGCCGGCAAGGTGGCGGTGCTGGAACTGCGCACCGATCCGGAGGCGATTACCTCGAAAACCACATTGACGGCGATCCGAGAGGCAGCCGTGGCCCGGCAGGGAGGAAAATGACGATGGGTGATCTGCAGGGCAGGGTAGCGATCGTCACCGGCTCGGGCCGGGGCATTGGCCGCTCCATCGCAACACGCCTGGCCAAGGCGGGCGCGGCGGTGGTGGTCAACGATCTGGATGACGAACCGGCGGCGGAAACCGTTGATCTGATCGCGCAGGCGGGGGGGCGCGCCATTGCCTGCAATGGCGATGTGGCGGCGCCGGAATTCGGCGAGCGCATCGTCGATGCCGCTCTGGACGGCCTGGGCGGCTTGGACATCATCGTCAACAACGCAGGCTATATCTGGAATACCACGATCCAGCGCAATACGGATGAACAATGGCAGGCCATGTTGGATGTTCATGCCACCGCGCCATTTCGCATTCTGCGCGCGGCCAGTGAACATTTTCGCGCCACTGCCAAACGGGAGATTGCCGAAGGCAAGCTGGTGCAGCGCAAGGTGGTGAATATTTCCTCCGTCTCCGGCGTCGACGGTTCCGCGACCCAGGTGGCCTATTCCGCTGGCAAGATGGCGGTGGTGGGCATGACCAAGACCCTGTCCAAGGAATGGGGCCGCTATGGTGTCAACGTCAACGCAGTCGCATTTGGCTTTATCGAAACCCGCCTGACCCAGGAATTCGAAGGGCAGCCGGCGGAGATTGAAGTGCATGGGCGGCAATTCAAGGTTGGCTTCCCCGCCGATATGGCCAAGGTGAAATATGAAGGCATCTCGTTGGGCCGGCCTGGCCGGGTCGAGGAAGCCGCCGGCGCGGTATACCTTTTGTGCCTGCCGGAATCGGACTTCATCACCGGTCAGGTTCTGATCTGCGACGGCGGCAAGATATAGGAGCGGCATTCGTGGCCAATGGGGAACAAGATGGGCGCCGTCATGCCCCAGCCGTGGACCGGAACCGGGAGCCGATCCTGGCGGTGCTGCGCAAGGTCATGCCGGCACCGGGCACGATCCTGGAAATTGCCTCCGGCAGCGGCCAGCACGCGGCCTGGTTCGCGCCGGAGTTCCCCGAACACCGCTGGGCGCCCTCGGATGTGGATCCGGATAATCTGGCCAGCATAACCGCCTGGAGCCGGCAGGAGGGCGCGGCCAATGTTCTGCCGCCCCGGGTGCTTGATGCCAGTGCCGCGGATTGGCCGGTCGGCGATATAGCGGGGGATCTGGTGGCCGTGCTCAGCGTCAATATGATCCATATTTCGCCCTGGACAGCGGGCCTTGGTTTGTTGGCCGCCGCCGGCCGCCTGCTGCCCGCGAATGGCATCCTGTTTCTCTATGGGCCGTTCTTGCGCGATGGCCGGCCCGCAACGAACAGCGATGCGGAATTCGACCAATCCTTGAAGGAGCGGGATCCGTCCTGGGGCTTGCGTGATCTGGATCAGGTGGTCGAGGCGGCGCGGGAACAGGGGCTGGAATTGTCCCAACGGATCGACATGCCGGTGGGCAATCTGTCTTTGATATTCCGTCCTAAACAGCGCTAGCCCTTATTCGACAGATTATCCAGCTGTTGCTGCATCTGCGCCAATTGCCGGCGCAATAGATCCAATTCCTCGCCGCTGCCGCTATCGCCGCTGCCGGGATTGCTCTCCGCCGCCGGTTCCGGCGCCGCCGGCTGGTTCGGTGGTGGCGTGCCGGTGCTGGCATTGCCCGCGAACGGCGCGAACATGCCCATGGCTTGTTGGAACATGGCCATGTTTTGCCGGCCCATTTCCTCCATCTGGCGAAACGGGTTGGCCCCGCCCATGCTCTCGCTCAGATGTTGGCGGATCTGGTCCTGGTTATGGGCAAAGGCGGACATGGTGCTTTCCAAATATCCCGGCACCATGGTCTGCAGGCTGTCGCCATAAAAGCCGATCAACTGGCGCAGAAAGGAAATCGGCAACAGGTTTTGCCCCTTGCTTTCTTCCTCGAAAATGATTTGCGTCAGCACCGAGCGCGTGATGTCCGCACCTGATTTGGCATCCTGGACCACGAAGTCCTGGCCATCCTTGACCATCGCGCACAGGGTATCCAGTGTCACGTAACTGGACGTCGCCGTATTGTACAGCCGCCTATTGGCGTATTTCTTGATGACGATGGTGTCTTCGGAACTGTTTGACTTCTCAACCATGCCTGCCTCACCGAGCCCGCCACAACAAACCCACATGGATCTCATTCTTCGGCGGCAAAGGTAAACGAAAGCCTAATATGGCGCGTTGATGTTGCAGTGCGCAAGAATTTTGTTGCAACGCGGCATGGGCTCGATTTTGCCGGGCCTGCCGGTGTCGCCCTGGCCGCTGCCCTTTCTCGGCACTATAATAATTTGATGGAACAGCCTGAATTGGCCGCACTGGCCCGCCGTTATCTGGATCTATGGGAGCAACAGATTGCCGCGGGCGGAAACGGCATGGCGACTGGCGCGGCGGCGGAGGCCGCCAGGATCATGGCCGAGGCATTGTCAGGTACAATGCCCGGGGTTGAATCTGAGGCTAAAGGGGGGCGGACTGGTGATGGAGACGAGATCTCGCCAAGCAATACCGCACACGCATCCGCATTGGGGACCGCGGCCTCTGAGCCTGCATCTCTCGACGGCGATGGCGGGGATGATGAGTTCGCTCGCCGCCTTGCCCAGTGCGCGGAACGGTTTGCTGCCCTGGCCGCCGGAACTGGCGGAAACAGCGGCGGATCTGACGGCGGCGCTACGACAAAGTGAACCGGATGCGCTGTTTCAGGCGGTTGCTGCCGAGTGCCAGACGCGGTTGAGCAGCATGCTGGCCGGCGTGCGGGCCTACCAGGCGGCGGCCCGACCGGACGATAGGGCTTGGTCCAAGGGCCATGAAACCTGGCGCCAGGGCACGACCCGGCTGTTGGATTACGGCGGCGGCGGCAGGCCGGTTCTGTTCGTGCCCTCATTGGTCAACGGCGCCCATGTGCTTGACCTGACACCGGATCGCGGTTTGCTAGGCTGGCTGCGGGATCAGGGGCATCGGCCGTTTCTGGTGGACTGGCGCGCGCCGGGGGATGACGAACTGGCGTTTTCCCTAAGCGACTATATTGGCCGGCTGCGTGATGTGCTTGATGTGATCGAAGAGACTTCCGATCAACCGCCAGCCCTGGTCGGCTATTGCATGGGCGGCGATCTGGCCCTCGCCCTGGCGCAGCAACGACAGGATGATCTGACCGGCCTGGCCCTGCTAGCAACACCGTGGGATTTTCATGCGGGTGGTCAACAATGGCCCGCGATAGAAGCGTTAATGCCTGGCTTGGAGACTATACTGCAAGGCTTCGGCGCCATGCCCGTGGACGTTTTGCAAGCCTTGTTCGCGGCCCTGGATCCTGGCCTGGCGCAACGTAAATTCCGCCATTTCGCGACCCTGGACCCTGAAAGCGACGAGGCGGCGCACTTCGTGGCCCTGGAAGACTGGGTCAACGACGGCGTGCCCTTGGCCCCCGACGTCGCGCGGGATTGTCTGCTTGGTTGGTATGGCAAGAACACCACGGCCCGGGGCGAATGGCTGATCGATGGCCAGGCGGTGGATCCTGAGCATCTGCATCTGCCGGTGCTGGCCGCGATCCCGGAGAATGACCGTATCGTCCCCGCCGCCTCGGCCCAGGCCCTGGCCGATGCCATTCCCCAGGCGGAAATCATCAGGCCGGCGGCGGGGCATATCGGCATGGTGGTTGGCCGTCGCGGCAAGAGCGGCCTGTGGCAACCGTTGTCCGATTGGCTGAACCGGTTGCCGTTACAAACTTGATACGGGCAGGGCGGAGCATGACATAATGGCGTCAAGTATCCATGGCCTGGATAATTGCAACAAACACAGGTGGAGGGCGGATAGATGGCTAGAGTAGCATTGATTACCGGCGGCACACGGGGCATTGGCCGGGGTATCTGCGAGGCCTTGAAGGAAGCGGGATATTCAGTCGCCGCCAACTATGCGGGCAATGACGACGCAGCGGCGCAATTTACCGAACAGACCGGCATCCCAACCTATAAATTCGATGTTGGGGACTTCCAGGCCTGCCAGGATGGTGTAGCGGCGGTGGTTGCGGATCTGGGCAATGTCGATGTGCTGGTGAACAATGCCGGCATCACCCGCGATGGCACCTTGATGAATATGAGCCACGAAGACTGGCAAAAGGTTGTCGATACCAACCTGGGCGGCTGTTTCAATTTGTGCAAGGCGGTCTTTCCGGCCATGCGCGACAACCGCTTTGGCCGCATCGTCAACATCGGCTCGATCAATGGCCAGGCCGGACAATATGGCCAGGTCAACTACGCCGCCGCGAAGTCGGGCATCCATGGCTTTACCAAGGCTCTGGCCCAGGAAGGCGCGCGCTATAACATTACCGTCAATGCCATAGCGCCGGGCTATGTGGACACCGATATGGTGGCGGCGGTGCCGGATAACGTGTTGGAAAAGATTGTCGCGAAAATCCCGGTGGGCCGGTTGGGCCATGCCGACGAGATTGCCCGCGCTGTAATGTTCCTGATCGCCGATAGCGCCACTTTTGTCACCGGCTCGACCATGTCCATCAACGGCGGCCAGCATATGTACTGATGACGGTAGCCACGCAGGCCGGGCAGCGCCGGGCAACCTCTATCGGCTTTATCGCGGTCCTGATGTGGGCCTTGCTGGCCCTGTTTACAGCCGCCACCGGGCAGGTGCCGCCGCTGCAACTGGCGGCGATGACGTTCGGCATCGCCTTTGTGCTGGCCTTGTTGAAATGGCTGCTGCGGGGCGAGGATATCATCGGCCATCTGCGGCACAGGCCCGTGGTCTGGGCCGTGGGCGTGGGCGGTCTGTTCGGCTATCACTTTTTCTATTTCGTGGCTCTGCGCAATGCGCCTGCGGTGGAAGCAAGCCTGATCGCCTATTTGTGGCCGTTGTTGATCGTTCTGTTTTCGGCCCTTTTGCCGGGCGAGCGGTTGCGCTGGTGGCATCTGGCGGGTGCTCTGGCAGGCCTGGCGGGCGCGGCCTTTCTGATTGCTGGTGATCAGGATTTCAGTGCCGGCATACGCCTCGCACCAGGGCATGTCGCCGCCCTGGCCTGCGCTTTCCTTTGGTCGGGCTATTCCGTTTTGTCCCGGCGTCTCGGCCATGTTCCGACAGATACGGTGGGCGGATTTTGCGGCGCCACGGCGCTGTTGGCGTTGCTTGCCCATCTGCTGTTTGAAAGCACGGTCTGGCCGGTGGACGCTGGGCAATGGCTGGCGGTTGCCGGCCTGGGCCTGGGCCCCGTGGGCTTGGCGTTCTTTTGCTGGGATCATGGCGTCAAGCATGGCCATATTCAGGCCCTGGGCGCCTCCTCCTATGCCGCGCCGCTGCTCTCGACCCTGGTGCTGGTCGCGTTTGGTTTCGCGGACCCGACCTGGACGATAGCGTTGGCTTGTTTATTGATAACCGGTGGCGCGGTCCTGGCGTCCATCGATTTGCTGCATTCGAAGAAACCGCGTTAGATCAAACAGCATAAAATTGGAATCAATTTGATGCTGATAATTTGATCTAATCCAATAAGTTAGAGCAACTTATCTGCGTTCGAATGAATGCAGGTTGCTCTAGTTGTAATATCCCAGATGAGCCGCTTGCCAGGGCCTGACGCGCGGGCCGGCATGGCGGGAGGAGAAAAACGGCTCAACCGGGCGGTGGCGTCACTTCTGCCGTATCATTTGCCGCGGCTGTCGCCGGCGTGCCGCCTAATATCGTTTGCGGATAGACCGTGCGTTCACCATGGTCCAGAATCTGGCCATAGTCCAGGTCGCCTTGCGGGTAATTTGCGGCAGATATCTCTACCTCCGGCGCAATGGCGCCGTGCTCCAGCATGACCGCGATATTAGGTGTTTGCGCGGCTATTTTTTCCGCCACGGGAACGCATTTATCCCAATTCGTCAGTTGCAGCATGACGCAGAAGGTATCGTCCGACAGACGCGCCACTAGATCCGAGGCGCGGGCAATTTTCTGTAGTAGATTGGCGACACCCGCCATCATGGATTCAGTGGGGTTGAAACCATGGGCCTCCGAGGCGGCGTGATAGTTCGTGACCCGGACGTATAACAGGGCGCCTTCTTTTTTGGAGCGCCGGCTGTCGGCCATCACAACGCGAAAAAATTCCCGGAAGCTGGCATCGTTGACCACACCCGTGCTCAGGTCCATGCCAGCGCCTTCACGCAACATGTCTTCCATATTCAACAGACGTTTGCCCGCCTTGATGCGCAACTGCAATTCGGCGGTATTCAGCGGCTTGTTCAAATAGTCGTCGGCGCCCGCCTCGAGACAGGACATGACCGCCGCCTTCTCGGCGAAGTCCGCGTAAAAAACGATGTAGGTATAGCGCGGCCGTTCAATCTTGCGAATGCGTTCGCACAATTCCAGGCCGCTAATGCCGGGCAGATCATAATCCATGATCACCATGCGATAGGGTTCCTTGGCGACCAATTCATAGGCCGCCGCGCCATCGTGTTCCACCGTGACGCGGTGGCCCCATTTTTCCAACTTTGACTTCAGCAGTCTTGAAAATAGCGGGTCCCGATCGACAACCAGCACTTTCATTGTTCTGTTTCCCTTAACGCTGGAGACTGGCCGGCGGATATCCCGCCGTTCTTATTGGTCCCGTATTTCATATTCCGGCTATTCCTGTTCCTGCTGGTTGCCCAGCAGGCCGCTCAAGGCGCTGGCGATTTCCGCCGCCGGATCGCCTGCCGCCTCCGGTTCGGCTCCCTCTTCACCTGTCGCCGCCGCGCCTGCCGTCGCCGCCGTTGTCGCGCCACTGCCCTGAGGTGTCGCCACCGGCACACAGCGCGGATTACAACTCAAAGTGAAGGTTTCCGGTCCGCGGTCAACGGTAACCCGCCGCTTTTTCATCGGTCCGACCACGATCGCGGCGGAGAGGACGACCTTGCCCGCCTGATCCAGGATCAACAGGTTCGTCTCTCCAGGCTCCCGCCCCAGCAGGAACAGCAGACCATTATCCTCCACCACCACATCGGCCACGGTTGGATTGCCAAGCATGACCACATCCGGCGTCGCGGATAGCTCGACCAGTTGTGCCTTGCCGATTTCAACGGTGATGACGTCGCCCGCACCAGCGGTGCCGGTTGCGGCGGTCTCGGCCGCATCGGCCTTGCCGGCGGAAAAGCCCAGCGCGGCCAGGATAATAATCAAATGGCTCAATCCAAAGCGGCTTAGCGACTGCCCAAGGCAGGGTTTTCGACTATTCATTGCGTGCCCTCAATACAAATTGGCTTCTCGCCGGTTACCTAATTTGTCCGCCGCCAAGGTCAACCGCATCCACGTCCGGCATTCTGCAATTATCGCGATGCCAAATCCGCGAATCCGGATTCCTTCCCTACCAGAAAATACCACATCTAATTCCAGCAAGCATCAATTATAGGAAATTAATAACGCCTATTTGACAATGAATCCTTAACCATAACAGCGTAACGATCGAACTCAGCGCTAATTCCCAAAGATAATGGAAGTATTTTCTATTGTATCCTATGTTGTTATCCCCATCTAGATTACAATAGTACACTGGTGCGCGCCGGACATTTGCGTACAGGGATGAGTATGAAGATAGACATTTCCTGCCGTCTTGGCATTCGACCGGATTTTCAACCTACATTTTGCCGTGGGGGGCGTCCTGCCGTCCGGATTCCCGTTCGGATTCTGGCTCTGGGTCTTGCCGGTGGTTTGCTCTTGGCTGGCTGCGTGGCGGAGCCGCCGCAGCAGCGGACCGAAAAGTTGAGCGATCTTGACCGCAGTCTTTTCCAGGCCGCCGAAAGTTTCGAAAAGCGCCGCGATTATGTGACGGCCGTCAGTTATTACCGCAACCTGTACAGGCGGGATCAGGCGGATATCGAGGCTGTCGTCGGCTTGTCGCGTGGTCTGCGTCATCTGCAACAGGCCCGTGAAGCGCAAGCCATTGTCCTGCGCGCCCTGAAGAAGACCCCGAAGGACCGCGATTTGCGTGCAGAATTGGGCAAGGTGCTGTTGTCCCTGGGCGAGCCGTTGAAGGCGATTGATCAATTATCAAGGGTTGATGCCGAGATCGAGGGCAAACGTTGGGATATCAAGGTCGCTCTGGCGATCGGGCATGATCGCGTGGGCATGTACGAACAGGCGGAGCGGCGCTATCGACAGGCGTTAGAGCTGTCGCCGGAAAATGCCGCGGTGATGAATAATTTTGCCCTTTCCCTGGCCCAGGCCGGGTGCCTCGGCGAGGCATTGGAACTGCTGCAAAGGGCTGCCTCCCTGCCGGAGGCGACACCGCGAATGCGGCAAAACCTGGCCCTGCTCTTTGCCATGAAGGGTGATTTGGCATCAGCCGAGAAATATGTCCGCCGCGATATGCCGCCGAAGGTGGCGGCGCAGAACATGGCCTATTACCGGCAGCTGCGAGACGGCATGTCGGGCGGCGCCGCGCCTGCCATATCAGCGGCGGCACCACCTGCGCAAATGGCCGCGAAACCGTCTTCTGAAAAGCTGGCCCCGGTGGAAGTGGTAGCTTCCGAAGATGCCCCTGCCAGGAGGGCGGAGACAACGCAGGTAAAAGACCCGGCAAAAGACCCGTCGGTGGAGACGGCGGCAGCCCCTGTCGCGCAAACCCCGGCGAAGCCGGAGCAGAGGCAAGCCGAAGTGCCCGCACCGGCACCCGCATCCGTGCCGGTGCCGGCTCAAGACATGGCCGATGCCAAGGCCGACGATGGAACGTCCGTCCCGGAAGCGGCTCCGGCAACTGCTACCGCCACCGCAAGTACGCCTGACAGCAGCGGGAAAGTTGTGGAAAAGGTAGCTGACCAGGCCGTTGAAAAGCCTGCCGTGGAGGCGGCCACGGCTTCTGGTGAAGGCGTGAAAACGGCAGCGGTCGAAGCTGACGAAAAGCCCGTGCAAGCCGCTGAAGGGGAAGCCGTTACGCCGCGTCCGGTGGCGGAGGAGCCTGAAAAGGCCGGCGAACAGGTCGCCGCGTTAGACAATGCCGCGACAACACCGTCGCCCGAGGCCGAAAGCTCAAACGCCAAAACGGACGCAACCGAGCCGGAAGAAACCGAGGTAAAATCGCCAGAGGTGGCGCTGGCGCCTGTCGTGCCGGAGGGATACCGCCTGCAATTAGGTAGCTTCAAGTCCTTGGATGGCGCCGAAACCTTGCGCCTTAAACTGTTGGAGAAGCACGGCGATCTGTTGAATTCGGTGGATCTGGTGGTGGAGACCGTAACGGTACCGGAACGGGGGGACTTCTTCCGGGTGAATTCACGCCCGGTACCCGATCGCGAGATGGTTGATGAAACCTGTCTGAAACTGGCAATCCGCGACGTGCCCTGCCTGTTGGTCCGGGCACCCTGAGGCAGCCGCGATACGCTCTAGCAGCCCGCTAAATCGTGTTCATCGCCTTGATGATCGCGGGGCCGATCAAAACGATAAACAGCACCGGTAGGAAGAACACGATCATCGGCACGGTCAATTGTGCGGGCAGGGCGCCGGCCTTTTGTTCCGCCTTCGACATCCGCTCATCGCGCTGTTCCTGGGATAGAACGCGCAGGCTGACGCTGACCGGCGTGCCGTACTTTTCCGCCTGCGCCAGCGCTGTGACCAGGGATTTCATTGCCGGCAGACCGGTCCGTTCGGACAAATTCATCAAAGCTTGCCGGCGGTCGGGCAGGAATGCCAGTTCCGCCGTTGTCAGACCCAGTTCTTCGGTCAATTCGGGTCCTTGGTTCTGTAATTCACTGGCCACCCGATGAAAGGCGGCTTCCATGGACAGGCCGGCTTCGACACAGATCACCATCAGATCCAGGGCGTCGGGAAAAATTTTCTGCAGTGCTTTTTGCCGGTTCTGAATTTTATTCTTGATGATGATTTGAGGCAGGAAAAAACCGATCACCGCGGCGGCGAAGGAATAAACCAACTTCATCGATGGGCCCATTTCCACCTTGGCCAGCAGAAATAGATACACCGCCGTCAACAGGCCGAACAGGATGGGTGCCACGAAGCGGAAAAAGGCATAAGTATACAAATGCCCTTCCGATCGCATGCCCGCCTGGGCCAGCTTGTTCTTGATCGCGTCGCTATCGGTGGGATTGATCAGCTTTAGTTTATCGACCAGAAAGGTGACATAGGATTTGCTGGTCTGTTGGCGCAGGGTCGAGGGCTGGTTGGCGAATTTCTTTCGTGCCGCCGCGCTCAATTCCTCGCGCCGTGCCGCGACCGTCTTCAGACGCGAGCGCAAGTTGTCGCTGCCCAGCATTGGCATGCCAAACGCGACAATGGTCAGGAAGGCGCCGATGCTGCCCAGCGCGATGATGATGTTTTCGAGTGTTAGAATACCGTCCATCAGACTTCAAAATTGATCATTTGTTTCATGATAAAGACGCCAATGCTCATCCAGGCCAGACCGCAGGCGATCAGGATCTGACCCAAATTGTCGACAAACAGGGGGGTGATGTATTCCGGACTGACCAGATACAACAGCGCCGTCATAAGAAACGGCAGCGAGCCGATGATCCCGGCCGAGGACTTCGCCTCCGACGACAAGGCCTTGACCTTGTCCGCCATCTTCTTGCGGTCGCGCAGAATGTTGGAGAGATTTTGCAGGGTATCGGCCAGATTACCGCCGGTTTGTGCCTGGATCGCGAGGACAATGGAAAAGAACTGCATCTCGGCCGTTTTCATCTGCTCCTGGGCCCGTTCCAGGGCATCGTCCAGGGGCAGGCCGAGCTTTTGCGATGCCACGATTTCCATGAAGACGCCGGCCACCGGCCCCGGGCTTTCCGTCGCGATGACGTTCAGGCATTCGCCGACCGGCAGACCTGATTTGATGCCGCGCACGATGACATCCACGGCGTTTGCGAATTCCTTGGTGAATTTGGCGACCCGCCGTTTCGACATGCTGGCGACAACATAGCGCGGCAAGCCAAAGCCGACGGTGATCGCCACCGGCAGAACCCCGACCTTGGGATAGCCAAGCAGGATATAAATGACGGCGGACGCGATCGACAGGCCGACGCAGAGCAGAAAATAATTCCGCAAGGTCGTGCGCAGACCGGCCTGACGCAAAGTTTCCCGCATTTTTACGGCGAAGGACTTCTTGGTCTTGGCCTCTTCCAGTTCCTTTAGGCGCGATTGGATATCCCGCTTTCTGCCGCCGCCTTCGCCGCGTCCCGCCCGCGCCACCTTGACGTCGCCAGCCTTGCCAGAGGCAATGGCGATCCGTTGTTTCAGGTTCGAGCGCGCCTTGAGCTGCGGCATTACGATCAGAAGGGTGAGGACCGTCATCGATAGAAACACGGCCCCGGCCACGACAAACACCAGAATACTTAGATCCATGCTCGCCTCCTCTGCTCAGCGTCCGAGAGACAAATCAAGAAACCAGTTTCGACAAGGCAGCCTGCTAAAGCAGCCCATCAACGCGTGTTCCGATCCACTTGCCACGCGACCCGCCATCTTACATGCCAAGCGCTTCGACGAGGTCCTGCTCGCGGCCAAAGTATTTTGCCCGGTCCCAGAACGAAGGCCGCAGGCCGGTCGGTTTATGTTCGCCGATCAATTTGCCGTTCTCGTCCTCGCCCAGGATCTCGTAGGTGTATAGATCCTGCAGCGTAACCACATCGCCTTCCATGCCGACGACTTCGGTAACGTGGGTAATCTTGCGGCTGCCGTCGCGCAGACGGGCCGCCTGAACGATGACGTGCACGGCGGATGATATTTGTTCGCGGACAGTCTTGGCGGGCAGGTTAAAACCGCCCATGGCAATCATGTTTTCCACGCGGCTGACGGCTTCGCGCGGGTTATTGGCATGAATGGTACCCATGGAGCCGTCATGGCCGGTATTCATGGCCTGCAACAGATCGAATGCCTCGGGGCCGCGGACCTCGCCAACGATAATCCGCTCCGGCCGCATGCGCAGGCAGTTCTTTACCAGATCGCGCATGGTAATCTCGCCGGCGCCTTCCAGATTGGGCGGCCGCGTTTCCAGGCGCACAACATGGGGCTGCTGCAATTGTAGCTCGGCTGAGTCCTCGCAGGTAATGGTCCGCTCGCCTTCCTCGATGAAGGCGGTCAAGGCATTCAGCAGGGTGGTCTTGCCCGAACCGGTGCCGCCAGAGACTAGGATGTTCAGACGGCAAGCGCCAATAACACCCAATAGTTTCGCGCCCATGGGCGTGATCGAACCGAAATCGACCAAATTCTGAATCCGCAATTTGTCTTTCTTGAACTTACGGATCGTCAGGGTGGCGCCATCAATTGACAGCGGTGGTCCGATTACATTGACCCGGCTGCCGTCCAGCAGACGGGCATCGCATATGGGGCTGGCTTCATCGACCCGCCGGCCGACGGCGGAGACGATGCGCTGACAAATATTCATCAATTGCGCGTTGTCGCGGAAGCGTATGTCGGTCAGCTCGATCTGGCCATCGACTTCGATGTAGACCTTTTCCGCGCCATTGACCATGATATCGGCGATGTCGTCCCGTTCCAGCAACGGCTCCAACGGGCCAAGTCCCAATACATCGTTGCAGATGTCGGTGATCAGGGATTGCTGTTCCGTGCTCGACAGCACCATCGCCTTCATGGCGATAATTTCACCGACGATATCGGTAATCTCTTCGCGTACCTGGCTGGAATCCAGTTTGCCCAGTTCGGTCAGGTCCACGGCCTCGACCAGGGAGGCAAAAATACTTTGTTTGGTTTCGTTGTAGCGATCCCGCTCATCGCCAAAGAGATCGCTGTGATCGGCGGCAGGTTTGGACTCGGGCTCCGCCGCCTTGGGCGCGGCGGCAGGCGCGGGCGCCTCGGGCGCCGGGCTCGCTTCCGGAGCCTCGATTTCAGGTGCTTTTGCCGGAGCCTTTGGCTTTGCCTCCGGCCCTCCGGTACGTTTGCCAAACATCTCTATTTTGCCTTAGCTTTTTTTCTATTTTTCAAACCTAACTGATCCAGCAGACTCTTTTTAGTCTTTTGTTGCGGCTGCCGTCCGCTCACCAGTCGTGCCAGCTCTTGCAGCGTGTCCACCGACTTATGCTTGCCGCTGACTTGACCCAGCATTTGACCGTTGTTGGAGGCGGTGCCGAACAGGGCGGGCGCATGCGGGATGATGGCGTCGGGCTTTACTTCCACCGCGGTTTCAAAGTCCTTCGGCGACAGCTCGGTTTTCTTGAAGGCGCCGTGATGGTTGAGAACCATATGCACTGGCGAAGAGGGGCCGCGCTGTTTGTGTAGACGGTCGATCAGATTTTTGGTGTCGCGCAGTCCTGACAGGTCCAGCACGCCCACGATCACGGTCTCGTCGGCATCAAGCAGTATTTGTTGCACCCATGGTGCCCAGCGGTGGGGCACGTCAAGAACCACGAAAGATGAACGCCGGCGCACCAGGTCCAACAGGCGGTCCAGGGAATCCGCCATTATTCTTTCTTCGGCATCCAAATTAGAGGGCGATGCCAGCAGTCTGACGTTTTCATCATATTCGACCAGAAAACGGTCCAGCAACTGATCATCCAGGCGGCTGGGATCGGCCAGAGCCTGTTCCAAGGTCTGCTGGGTTTCCAGATTGAAGGAAAGTGCCGCGGTGCCGAAGGTGACATCAAGGTCGATGACCGATACTTCCTCGCCATATTCCTGGCCCAGGTGCCAGGCCACGTTGTGGGCGATGGAAGATGATCCGCTGCCGCCGCGGCTGCCCATGAAGGCGATGGAGCGGCCCATGGGGGGGGCATCGGGATCTTCGAATATGGCCGATACCGCGTCCAGGATTTGCCGTGGTGCGATCTGGCCGACCAGATATTCCGCCACGCCGCGCCTGATCAATTCGCGGTAAAGGGCAATGTCGTTGGCCGCGCCCAGCATCAAGACATTGGTGCCGGCATCGCAGACTTCCGCCAGACGGTCCAGTTCGTTCAATACCTCGTCGCCCTCGGATGCGGTTTCCAGCAGGATCAGTTGCGGTGTCGCATTTTCCTGGTAATGGGCGATTGCCGCCTCGATACCGCCCATTTGCGCATCGACGTTGGAGCGCGACATCTTGCGGTCGCCCAAGCCGTCGACCACGGCTGCTTGGGTGTCCTCGTTCACCAGCCAGGCATTGACGTTTATCCTAAGAATGGCGCCGCTCCCTTATCTCTCGCGCGAAGGCTATAACTGGAACACTCTGAACCTAGAATATTGAGAAACTGTTCCGATGTTGTCTGGTACCCCGTCATTTTGGCTAACCGCCTAAATCGCGGATGGAACTGGCGGTCTCGCTGTCGCCCCGGGTCGATTCAGTCGGCTGTCCCGCGTTATGATTTTGGATAACGCGGCTGCGCCGCATGCCGCTGCCCGGCTGGCGCACGCGCGGCCGTTCCAGATCGGCGGGATTGGAAATGATCGCCGTCATGTTCGCACGCAGGGAACAGCCCATGTCGGGATGCACCATATTGGTTGGATTCGGCGATATCTGGGCATTGCGCTGTCCGCACTTAAAGGTCTTGGCGGTGAATTTCTCAAAGCTCAGAATGATCGGGCCGCCTTCGGCGCTGGTGCCGGCAATGCGGCGCTGGCGAATTTCATAACGCTTTGCGCCGCGGCGAAGCAGATGGTGGTACAAGGCCTGCATGCGCGCCTCGGCCTGAGGGTCGTAAGGATCCGCCGTCTGCCTAATCTCGAGCACGCCGCCGCCGCTTTGCATGAAATGCCGCAAAAAGGCCTCCAGGCGGGCTTTTTCCAAGGCATCGAGTTCCGCCTTGCCGGCCTCGAAAACCACCGGCTGGGTGACCAATTGGCTTTCCGCGGTCAATGGATAACGGCTTTCGGTATTCGCCGCCGCCTCGGGGGAGCTAGGCATGCAGCCGGCCAGCCAGCCGAGGCAGAGCGCCGCGGCGGCGAATTTGGCAATGCCCAGGGTCAAGCGCTCCGGCGCCTTGTTCGGCCCGGATGGAAGAAATGATACTGGCTCATTTTGCGTCATCATTCGCCTCCCATCACTCCAGGATGTATCCGATGGGCCCTTGTAACGAGGCCGTGGTGGTTTTGTCATTGCCGATGTAGACGCCATTCATGCGGCCCATGAAATACCGGTCATAATCGCTGGCCGGAATCATGCCATCGAGCGGCGTTTCGATCTCCTTGGGCGCGACCGGTTTAACCAGATAGGCGGTCACGGCGATGATCAATTCTGTTTCCGATTTGTCGACGCTGGTGTTGGAGAAGAACGTGCCCAATACCGGCACGTCCTTGAAGCCAGGCACACCGCTAATGCCCGCGGATTCGTTTTCCTGCAACAGACCTGCGATCATGATACTGCCGCCGGAGGGCAGTTCCACCGTTGTTTCCGCCCGCCGCACGGTCAAGGCCGGAACCTGAATATTTGCCAGGGTTATGGCGCCGTCGTTTGACAGGGCGCTGACCTCGGTAAAGACGCGCAGTGAGATATGGCCTGAATTCAGTACCACCGGCGTAAAGCTCAACGCTACGCCGAACGGCTCCTGGGTGATCGAAATCTGGCCGTCGTCGGATGACACCGGGATCGGGAATTCACCGCCCGCCAGGAACGTCGCGGGTTCACCTGATACGGTGGTCAGGTTCGGTTCCGCCAAGGTCTTGATCAGGCCGTTTTGTTCCAGGGCATTGATGGCCACGGTCAGGGAATCGCCGGCGTTGGGTGAGTAAGAACCGGCCAGGTTCAAATAGGGCGCGCCCGTGGTTGCCGCGGTCGTGCCCAGGCGCAGGGCGAAGTCACCCGAGGTCAGGGTCGAGAATGCCCCGCTCACTGCATCGAACAGGTTGATGCCCAGTTCCTTCAGGACATTGCGGTTAATCTCAGCCACCCGGACCTGCAGCATAACCTGCTGATCCTCCATCACCACCAGCATGTTGACGACGTTGGCTTCATCGGGGACGAAGCGGGCGGCAATCGTTCGGGCATTTTCCGAAATATCAGCCGAGCGGACATTGCCGGTCAAAAACAGATGTGAGTTAACCGCCGTGATATTGATATCGTTGTCGGGCAGCAGT
>CAYWYB010000010.1:14109-32360 GCA_964462145.1 uncultured Rhodospirillaceae bacterium | reverse complement strand
CCTAAACAAAAGCCCGCGCCAAGGCAAGAGCCATGGCATGGATCGGCGATATTTTTTTGCCCCCATTCTCGGCCCCATCCCCGCCCATCCCCGGCCCAGGTCCATCCGCCGCATGGCCGGAACATCTCTTGTCCAAGCAGTGCGCATTGTTTAAGCTTCACTGCGATTATGAATTGTATTGAGCAAGCTGAAAAAATTGAGTAATTGGGCGAGAGTGGAAGTCAGAAGAATAGGTCGAAGGACGGTGCGACAGCTTTTTTTGCATTAATAATGCGGATTTACCTGTATCCTACGGTTCGAATCGACTATGACTGAAGCGACTGTTGAAATAACTGGCCGTGGGGGTAATTCCATTGTCAGAGTATTAAGGACCTCAGGTTTAGTGATTATGTCGAGGTTTTTTGGGTTCGCCTGTCAGGGAGAGTGAATTTGCGCAGGTCGACGTGTGCTGTCCTTGGGGCGGCGATCTTACTTTCGGGATGTTCCATGGCTTCCGAATCGTTGTGGCCGTCTTTGACGGGTGACGAGCCGGCGGGCCAGGCATCGGAAAAGGTATCCATCCCGCCTTCACAGGCCGAGATGAATAGGCAACCAACATTCAGCGCGCCGCCGCCGGCTCTTGGCGCCGCGCCGGCGCCCATGCAGACGATGAGCGGCCAGCCGACCGGAACTCTGGTCGGGCAAAAGGCCGCTCAGCTTCGCGGCGAATTGCAGCGTCTGAGAGGCCAGCTTGGCCAGCAGAACGGGCAATTGCAGCAGATCCGCCAGACCACGACCAACAATGCCCAGCGCTATCACGGCACCGTGGCCGCCATAACCGCGCGGCTGCAACTGGGTACGACGCCGGGCAATCCGATCCTGGTCAACCAGTGGAACGCGGCCCAGGCCGAACTGGACCGGATCAGCAGCGATATCGCCACCATGAACAGTCTGGCCAATCAGATCGCCTCTAATTCATCCCTGGCGGCTTATGTGCTGGAATCAGCCCGGGCCGCCTATGGCCTGACCGGCGCCATTGATGAAGACCATCGTCAACTGGCCCTGTTGGAGGATCAGACCAACCGCGCCGTCGTCCTGATCGACCGCCTGTTGAGCGAAATCAACGAGGACGTGGCCCGGCAGACCTCTTATGTGGCGGGCGAGCGGAGCAATTTGACCACCCTGTCATCATCCATCAAGAATGGCGAACTGCACGGCAGTTCCCTGATGGCGCGGGCCTTTGCCGTCGGCACCCAGGCCCCAGTATTTTCCACCTCGAGCACGCCGCGCAGAGGCTTCGTCGCCGGCGGGCGCCAACCCCTGGTGGTGATCCGTTTTGACCGGCCCAACGTGCCCTATCAACAGGCACTCTATACCGCCGTATCGAAAACCCTGCAGGTGCGGCCGGAAGCGAATTTCGATCTGGTCGCCGTGACGCCGACACAGGGCAGCGCCTCGGAACAGGCCATGGCACAATCAACCATCAAGAAGCATACCAACGGCGTGCTGAAATCCCTGATGGACATGGGTCTGCCCGCCAGCCGGATATCGTTGTCAGCCTCGTCGTCGAATACCTCGGCCAGCAACGAAGTGCATATCTACATACGGTAAGCCACGGATCTGCGAAAAAAATGGCGGCGGTGCCACGGCACCGCCGCCTATTTTTTTGCCTCAGCTTTTTATTTCACTGATTTGAATAATGGGCTGAATGTCGGTGTAGTTCGGCACATCGGCCATGATGGTTTGGGCATGGGGGCCAAAGGCTTCCTGGAACGCCTCGACCGAGTCAAAGTACAAATGACCCATGGCGATAAAGGCGGCGGGCGCATCCGGCGCACCCCCCGCCAGACCCTGGTCCACTTCTGCCTTGAGACAGGCCGAACCCACCTTTTCCAGCACCATGGGAATATGGCTGGAGGTGTAGTAATCCATGTCGAAATTCTTGCCGTCTTCGTTGGCGTAAAGCACGCTGACCTTGATCATCCCCTAATTCCCCTAATCTATTGTTTTGCTTCGTGACGAAACTCACATATGGAATTGTTTTTTCGATATGCAAGTTTTCATTGCGGCGCACAGGCCCGTATGGCGGCTTCGAACGTCGCCTTGGCGTTCGGCCCGCGCGCAAAGGGGCTGATGATCGGCAGGTCGATACCGGATTGGCGATAGGCCTCTAACTGCTCGCGGCATTGCTCCGGCGTGCCGACGATGGAGGTGGCATCGATCATGGCATCGGTGACCGCCCGTTCGGCACCCGCCTTGTCACCCTTGGTCCAGGCGGCGGCGACCGCAGCAGCTTCATCGGCAAAGCCATGGCCGGCGATCAGACGGTTGTAGCGGGGGAAAAACCCCGCATAAAGCGCCAGGCCGGGCCGCATCATGGCCAGGGCCTCCTGCCGGCTGTCGGCGACGGCGGTGGGCAGCAACGTAGTCACGGTGATCTTGGACGGATCGCGGCCCGTACGCGCCGCGCCCTCGGCCAACAGTTGGCGCACCTCGCCGCCGGTTTTCAAGGTGCTGCGGGTCAGGATAATGCCGTCGGCGATCTCGCCGCAGACGGCAGTCATCTTGGGAAATACGGCGGAGGCATAGATGGGGATTTCCGGGCGCAAAGGCTTGAACCAGAAATCGAAATTCTCGATGCGCACGGTCTCGCCCTGGTATTGCACTTCTCCAGTGGCCAGCAGGGCGCGGATAATATCCACGCTTTCGCGCAAACGTGTAATGGGTTTGGCATAGACCACGTCATGTTCGGGCACCACCTGCACCTTGTGCGAGGAGCCCAGGCCCAGAATGAACCGCCCTTGCGAGATATCATCGACCGAGGCCGCCGCCATGGCGATGGTCGGGATGGAACGGACATAGACGCTGGAGATCGCCGTGCCCAGGGTAATGGACGAGGTCCGCATGGCACAGGCGCTTAAAACGGCGAACTGATCGCCGCCGTGGCCTTCCGCCACCCAGGCGGATTCATAGCCGAGGGACTCGGCCCCCGCGACCAAATCGACAATTTCCGACGGTGACGGGCCGCCCGAGACGGCAATTCCAAGTCGTGACATTTAAGTTCCTACCTTTAGAGGGCTAACCAAGCCGCGCAGAGTTGCCAGGACACTAAGCGGCGTCAGCAAGCCGGTGGCCGGGTTTTCCGGAGAGGGGATGCCTTCGATGGTCATCTCTAACCGGGTGGCATCAGAATCCAAGTTGATGGTGTGGGTGTTGCGGCTGACGCCGGGATCGGCCCAGATTTCAATGCTCGTATTGTCAGGCCCGTTACCCGCCAAACTCAGCGCGGCGGCTACATTAACGTTGGCGGGAAAAGCTTTCGCCGCCGCCCGCGCGCTGCCCTCGAAAACCAGCTTGGCGGCGGAGAGATTTTCCACGCTGATATTGTTCTCCACCAGATGCGGCGCGCCGGCCAGGCCGTTGGGCGGTTTGCGCGTGACCATATGGACCGAATGGATAACGCCTTCGGCCGCCGCCCGCACCGCGTCCAGGCCCACCAGGGCGCCGGTGGGCACGATGATCCGGGCGCCGGTCTCCGCCGCCCTCGCCTCCAGGTCGGGATGCTGCAACAGGGCGCCGCAACTAAGCGGTATGAAGATCCTACCGGCTTCGACCGCCGCTTCCGCCACCTCCCGGAATACCGCCGCCGGTGCGCATTCCACCACCACATCGGCCAGACCGGCCAGCTCCGCCAGGCTGACCACCGGCGGCGGATTGGTCATGTCCCGCATGCGCTGCCGCGCGCCGTCGTGATCGCGGGCGGAGACCGCCGCCAGTTTAATGCCTGGAATACCCCCCTTTGGTCCATTGCGGTCAAGCGCCCGCGCGACCTTGGCCCCGATAGCACCAAAACCGCCAATGCCGACTGTCAGTTCCGCCATATCCGTATCCCGAACTAGCTTGCATCCGGGTTATAGACCCGGATTGGATGATAGGTTTTGTAGACGTCTTTTTGGTCCGACCACATCACCCCGGTTGCGGCCCCGCCATCGACCACGATGGCCTGACCGGTAACAAAGCTGGAACGGTCGGAGGCCAGGAACATAGCCATCTGGGCAATATCATCGGGCATGCCGGTCCGGGGGATTGGCTGGCGCACGGCATAGGTATGATGGCTTTTTTCAATCAGTTCATCGGGCCGGCCCACGGTATTGGCTGACAATGGCGTCGCGATATAGCCGGGACAGAGGCAGTTGACCCGGACGAAATGCTCGCCCAGTTCCATGGCCGTGACCTTGGAAAGGTGCACCACCGCCGCCTTGGCCGCGGAATAGATGATCGGGCCGCGCCCGGCGGTCACACCGGCGATACTGCCCGTGTTGATGACGCTACCGCCGCCCTGCTTTTTCATCACCGGCACGGCATGTTTCATGCCCAGGAAGACACCGCGCACCAGGACATCCATGGTCAGATCGAAATCATCCGCCGGAATATCCTCGATCGGGCCCAGAACGCCACCAAAGCCAGCATTATTGAACATGCAGTCCAGGCGGCCCCAGGTATCGACGGCCAGGTCGACGGCGGCCTTGACCTCGGCCTCCTGGCGCACTTCTACCTGTTGAAAGACAGCCGCCTCGCCCAGTTCCTCGGCCAGGGCCGCGCCGCGTTCCCGCTGCATATCGGCGATCACCACCTTGGCGCCCTCGGCCACGAACAGGCGGGCCGCGCTTTCACCGATCCCGCTGGCCCCGCCGGTGATCAGCGTGACCTTTCCTTCCAGCTCCGGCATATCCCCAGCTCCATTATTTTTTGCCTTCCGAGTGATTAGAGCACGTCCATTGCCCCCTGCCCAGATTCCTACAACGGTTTTCCACAATTGTTTCCCGGGGCGCAATTCGCTGGTATACAGCGTTAACAAAGATAGGGAGCCGCGCCATGACCGCAAACGAGATCGCCAGGGTTCAAAGTTATCTACGCCGCATATTCGGCAACGAGCGGATCGCCATCAGCCCGCCCATACGTCCCGGCGCGCCGGTGGAAGTTTCCATCGCGGGCGAGTTCATCGGCGTGCTGCACCGCGATGATGACGAAGGCGAGATATCCTTCGCCCTCAATATGTCAATCTTGGAAGAAGACCTTCCCCCCGTAGCTTGATGCCAACAATTTGATGGAGGCTAGGTAATGGCGGCTGAACAGGATCATGACGAGCATCCGGAACATTCCCATCTTTCCGATACGGATCTGCGCGTCCGCGCGCTGGAATCCCTGCTGACCGACAAGGGCCTGGTAGATACCGAGGCGCTGAACGCCATCGTCGACACATACGAAAACAAGGTCGGCCCCCGCAACGGCGCACGCGTGGTGGCGCGGGCCTGGGTCGATCCGGAATACAAGCAATGGCTGTTGCGCGACGGCACAGCCGCCATTGATTCCCTTGGCTATGCCTCAACCCAGGGCGCCGACATGGTGGTCTTGGAGAATACGGCCGAGGTGCACAACATGACCGTCTGCACGCTTTGTTCCTGCTACCCCTGGCCCGTGCTGGGATTGCCGCCAGCTTGGTACAAATCCTTTCCCTACCGCTCCCGCGCGGTCAAGGACCCACGCGGCGTTCTGAAGGAATTTGGCCAGGATATCCCCGATGATGTGGAAGTGCGAGTCTGGGACAGCACCTCGGAAGTGCGCTATCTGATCCTGCCCGAACGCCCCGCCGGTACCGATGATCTGGATGAAGAGGCCCTGGCCGATCTGGTGACGCGAAATTCGATGATCGGCACCGATCGTTTGAAGGGGGACGGCTAATGGACGGCATACATGACATGGGCGGCATGGACGGTTTCGGCCCCATCCCCATAGAAGTGGACGAGCCGGTCTTTCATGCCCCGTGGGAAGGCCGGATGTGGGCCATGAATGCGGCCCTGGGGGCCCTGGGCAAATGGAATATCGATGGCGGGCGTTTTGCCTTGGAGCAAATGGACCCGGCATTGTATCTGGCTTCCAGTTATTATCTGCGTTGGCTGTACCGTACGGAAGACATCCTGGTTCACCACCAGATGGTCAGCCGGGAAGAAATCGAAACGCCGCCCGATCAGCGCAATATTGAGAAGCAATCCGAACCGTTGAGCCATGCCGAGATCGTAACCCGAGCGCGCGCGGCCAAATCGGCCCGTTCCGATGCGGACGTAGCGGCCAGTTTCAAGGCCGGCGATACGGTGCGCGCCCGCAATATCCATCCCACCGGACATACCAGGCTGCCGCGCTATGTCCGCGGCCGGACTGGCGTGATTGATCAGGACTATGGCGTTTTCGTTTTTCCCGATACGCGCTCCGTCTTCGCGGGAGACAAGCCGCAGCATCTTTACAGCGTCCGGTTTGCCGCGCGGGAGCTGTGGGGCGAGGACGCCTCCGCCAAGGACAGTGTCTATCTGGATGTCTGGGACGATTATCTGGAGCTTGGCTGATGACAGCGAATGTAAACGTGCCGACGGAAGAACAGCTGCCCTCCCTGCCCCGTGACGAAGACGGCCCGGTTTTCGAGGAACCCTGGCAGGCCCAGGCCTTTGCCATGACTGTCTGGCTGCACGAACAAGGTCATTTCACCTGGCCGGAATGGGCCGATCACCTGGGCGCGGAAATCGCCGCCGCCGTCGATGCAGGCGATCCGGATATGGGTGATACCTATTTTTTGCATTGGCTGAAGGCGCTGGAAACCCTGGTTGCCGAAAAAGGCCTGACTACCGCCGATGCCCTGGCCGAGCGCAAGGAAGCCTGGGACCGCGCCGCCCACGCCACGCCCCACGGGCAGCCGATTGTCCTGCCGCCAGACGCATAACCGGACCAAAAAAAGAGACGCACCATGCTCGAACTTTCCGCCGACCCGATCGAAGACGCCGCATTTGCACCCTATGGCCAAATGCTGTCCGATCCCGGCGCCGATAGCCGCCGCGACTATGCCGCCGAAATATTCAATGGCCGGCCCGGCCTCGATATCGATCTTGGCCTGACCCGGGCCCAGCCGCCCGCCAACCTTCCCATCGAAGTCACCAAGATGGAGCGGCACCCCCTGTCATCCCAAGCCTTTCTGCCGCTGGATTGCGACCGTTACCTGGTGATTGTCGCCAAGCCCCAGGGCACGGACGGCCCGCCAGATTTGTCGACCCTGCGTGCCTTCATCGTGCCGGGGCATGTGGGCATCAACTACAATGCGGGCACCTGGCACTTTCCCCTCACTTGTTTGGACCGGCCCTCGACCTTCGCGCTGTTGATGTACATGGACGGCGGCCCCCAGGACGAGGATTGGCACACCCTGGAACAGCCGTATTTGCTTGAAATCGCATAGCGAAATCCCCGTTACGAAAGGTTGAGTTGATGAGTGAGCGTATGACGGGCGGTGATGCCATGGTGCAGGCGGTGCTCCGCCATGGTGTCGATACCGTGTTCGGACTGCCCGGTGTGCAAACCTATCCGATCATGGATGCCCTGCAGCGGGCCGGCAACCAGGTCCGCATGGTCAACTCCCGGCATGAACAGGGCTCCGCCTACATGGCCTATGGCTATGCCAAGGCCTCTGGCCGGCCCGGAATTTTTACCGTCGTGCCGGGGCCCGGCGTTCTTAACACGGGCGCGGCGCTGTGCACCGCCGTGGCCGGTTCGGCGCCGGTGATGTGTCTGACCGGCGATGTGCCCTCCGATTTTCTGGGCAAGGGCCGGGGGCATTTGCATGAACTGCCCGACCAATTGGCCACCCTGCGCAGTTTTATCAAATGGGCCGACCGTGCCGAGCGGCCCCAGGATGCGCCGGCGGTGATCGATGAAGGCTTCCGCCAAATGCTCTCGGGCAAGCCGGGACCGGTGGCCGTGGAAATGTGCTGGGACACCATGGCCGCCACCGCTCTAGTCAATATGCCGGAGGTGCCGGCGGCGCCCGTAGGCCCGGAAATCGACCCGGACGCCATCGAGGATGCCGGCAAACTTTTGCAAGGCACCAAGCGGCCAATGATCATGTGCGGCGGTGGGGCCCAGCATGCCAGCGCGGAGGTTTTGGCGCTGGCCGAAATTCTCGATGCGCCGGTGACCGCGTTGCGCAGTGGCCGTGGCGTGGTCTCGGAAGATCACGCGCTTGGCGTTTCCACGGAAGCGGCCTGGGAGTTATGGCAGGACACTGATCTGTTGATCGGCATTGGTTCGCGCTGCGAGCTGCAATATCTGCGCTGGACCGGCATGATGCGGGCCGACGACCGCCCAGCCGGGCCCAAGCTGATCCGTATCGAGATCGACCCGGTGGAATTGCTGCGTCTGAAGCCCGATGTGGGCATCGTCGCGGATTCCGCCGACGGCGCCCGCGCCCTGGCCAAGGCCGCCGCCAAGACCTATTCACGCACCGCCAATGCCCGCGGCCGCATCGCCGAGGCCAAGGCCGCCGCCCGCGCCAGGGTCGAGAAGGTGCAGCCGCACGTGGCCTACCTCGACATCATCCGCGCGGTTTTGCCCCGCGACGGCATCTTCGTGAAGGATATCTGTCAGAGCGGCTTTACCTCGTATTTTGCCTTTCCGGTGTATGAGCCGCGCAGCTACATCACATCCGGCTATCAGGGCAATCTGGGCTATGCCTTTCCGACCGCCCTGGGTGCCAAGGTGGCCTATCCGGATAAACCCGTGGTGGCGGTGGTCGGCGATGCCGGCTTTAACTTCGCCGTTCAGGAGCTGGCGACAATGGCCCAGCACCAGATTGGCCTGACCGTGATCTTGTTCAACAACGGTGCCCTGGGTAACGTCAAGCGCGACCAGCAAACCCGTTTCGAGGGCCGGACCATCGCCTCGGAACTGCCCCATCCCAGCTACGCCGCCCTGGCGGAGAGCTACGGCGTTGCCGGCTACCGGGCCGACAGCCCGGCCAGCTTGAAACCCATTTTGGAAAAGGCCCTGGCCGAAAACGCGCCGGCGTTGATTGAAGTAACACTCGATCTCAAGGACGAGGTGCCGCCATGGGAGTTTATTATTCGCGGCGCCGGCTGATACCAACGTGGGACGATAAAGCTATTGGGCCGGGTCCACGGGCAGATTGACCTTCAGGGCCAGGCGGACCAAATCGGACTGGCTGGATGCGCCTGTCTTGGAGAACAGCGTCTTGACCTGGCTTCGGGTGGTATCGACGGAGGTGTTGCGTTCTTCCGCCACTTCGCTCACCCGCAGTCCATTGGTCAACAGTCCGCAGACGTCGTTTTCGGCCTCCGTCAGGCCAAACAGGGCAGCAATGCCTTCTGTTGAAATGATATCCGTGCGGGCCGGGTCGGTAATAAAAACAGCAGCTCCCTGAAATGCCGGTCCCAAACCGTCATCAAGGTTACTTAAGGGAAAAACCTCCAACAACCATGATAATTCGCCATCCTTTTTAGGTACGGCCAATACCGGTGAGTAGTCTTCTGGATGTCCGGCTTCGGCGGCACTGGCGATGCGCTGGTCCAGTTGCCGCTGTAGTGCGCTATCATGTACTGCCATCTTATCATCCGCTGACTTGTAGATGCCGTTTCCGGCGTGAAAAGCATCGCCCGCCGCCTGGTTTGCAACGGCGATTTCACCCCGGCGACCGATAATGGCAATGCCGATCCGCAAACGATCCAACACATTCAACACGGCCTGAAAGCGTTGTTGGAGCAGAAGAAAGGGCCGGCTGACCTCTACCGCCTTGGCTAGATGCGGCATGAACAGTTGCGAGGTTGCGTCCTCCTCCGGGGTCATGTTGTCGCGTCCGAGCTGGTAATTCAGGTTCAAACCGTCCATCCAGATCGGCGTGGCGTTCAGGCGCGTGCCGACCCGGCGAAACACGCCGGCGTTTTCCATTTGGAATTTCGTGCCGGGAATAGTTTCCGCCGGCCGGCCAAACGCCGTCTCATCGGTTATCCAGGTATGAGCCGGATGTTTCGCGACGACCGAATATGCTTCCACTTCTTCCGGCCCAAATGTCTCGTGGTACCAGGCCTGATCCAGATCACTAAAATATGTGGAGGTCCGCATAATCGAGACGTCCGGATTGACTAGATCGATCATCATCAATCCCCCCCCCTTGGCGCCGCAAAATTGTGCAAACTCGTCCAGCACATCTGCCCAGGCATCGGGGTTTGTAACGGTGTCATAAATTCGGGGAATGAAATTCAGCTGATCTTGGCTTAGCCGATAACTACGCATAACGACCTCGAAACAAACAGCAACTGGGGCTTTCCAACTCTTTATCAGCATAGAAATATCGCGTGGAGAGTTAAATACAGGTTAAATACTATTAATGCTTGCTAATATGACTATTCGCGGCATCTCCTAGAAAGCTCGCTAAGGCTCCGGTCAGCCACGTTTCTTAACTTTTTCTTAAGATATGACCCATTTGGGGGATGCGGATCCTGGCCGGATTTGAAATATGTTGATCGGCTTGAATAGCAACGATCTCAAGCCAAATACGCGGTCCCTTCCTGATTGGACATGCGCGCGAATTACCGCACTTCGCCATGGCTGGGCGTTTTGAGCGGGATTCGGATCATGTCAGGGCCACTCAGGCAAGGCGGAACTGCCAAGGTGGTATTGGATCAAGGGAGCATAAAAAAATGAGCAAGAAAAAGGGACACGGCAAACATCGGGATGACGTGCTGACGGGTGGCCCCGGCAATGACAAATTATCCGGCCACAAGGGTGATGATATCCTTATCGGTGGTGCTGGAAACGACCGTCTGAAAGGCGGCAAGGGAGACGACGTTCTTACGGGCGGCGCGGGCAATGACCGCATCAAGGCCGGACGCGGCGACGACACGGCAATATACAATGCTTCTGAAAATGCCGGCGCCACAGACCGCTATGATGGCGGTTCGGGCAACGACACTCTGGTATTGCAGGTAACGGACGAAGAATGGCGTAGCGAGAGTTTTCAGGCCGATCTGACTGCTTTTCTCGAGTATTTGAGCGGTCAGGCGGGTCATGGGCATGGCCGGGGGCATGGCCATCACCATGGGCATGGCAAGTATTTTGAATTTGAATCCCTGGACCTTTCCGTGCGCCGTTTTGAGGATATCCGCCTGATCGTGGATGGCGAGGAAATTGACCCGGCCACCGATCCCGACGACGTGCCCGTATTGAACGAAATTATCGGTACGGAAGGCAGCGATGTCCTGACTGGTACCGCGAGCGATGACTATATTTCCGGCCTTGGCGGCCCCATCGACTATATCTACGGCTCGGCGGGCAACGACACGATTGATGGCGGCGCGGGCAACGACGTTCTGCTCTACAGCAACCTCGATCATGCCATTTCGGTCAACCTGGCGGACGGTACGGCTGTTGGCGGCGGCAAGACCGACACAATTAGCAATATCGAAATGGTGGTCGGAACCTCGTATGACGACAACTTGATCGGCGGCAACAGCGACAATGACGATTACGAGTATTTTGTCGGCGGTGCGGGCAATGACCAGATCGACGGCGGTTCGGGCTTCGATGAAGTCGGCTATACGACCTCGGGCTCCGGGATCATATATGATGGCGTCGCCGGTACGGTTGTGGACGGCACGGGCGGCACTGATACATTGCTCAGCATCGACCGTATCCGTGGTTCGCAAAATGACGATGTCTTCAATGGCGGCAATGGCGACGAATATTTCGTTGGCTTGGGCGGCAACGACGTCTTCAACGGCGGCGGCGGCTATGATCGCGTGAACTATCACATGGATCATCAATACGGCGGCGATCGGGGTGTTGTCGTATATCTCGGGCTAGGAACGGGCACTGATACATTCGGCGATGCCGACACCTTCGACAGCATCGAAATTATTCGTGGTTCCAAATTCAATGACATCCTTGTCGGCGGTGGCGACGACGATTTTGAAATGTTCAGCGGCATGGAAGGCCACGATACCATCAACGGCGGCTCCGGCTATGATGAAGTCAGTTATCAGAACGAGGCATCGGCTGGCGGGAGCGGAGGCGTTACGGTTGATTTGTCGATGAACACGGCCACGGATTCATTCGGCGACACGGATAACCTTGTAAGTATAGAATCCGTACGTGGCACGAACTTCGCTGACACGCTGGCCGGTGATGGCGGCAGCAACAAGCTGAAAGGCTATGGCGGCAACGATTTCCTCAACGGCCGTGGAGGCAACGACACCCTCACGGGCGGTAGCGGCGACGATTTTTTCATATTCGGCGCCAATAACGGCCATGACACGATTACCGACTTCACAGCCGGTACCGGGTCGGAGGATACGGTCAATTTGACCGCGCTCAATCTTGGTGGCTTAAATGATCTGCTGGCCATCGCCGACGACAACGGCGGCACAACGGACACCACGATCAGCTTCAGCAGTAACGATTCAGTGACTCTGATCGGCGTCCAGGTCTCTGATCTGCATCAGGATGATTTCATTTTCTAGCAACCTGGATCGATTTCATCGGCTGCCGGCTGCTGATGCGAAAGCATCGGCGGCCGGTTCGCGTTCTTGGGTCCGCCTCGTCACATGCAAGAGCATCCGGCGCGCTCGGGGCGGCACGTTTTTTGTTCTGCATAACCGGACATTCCGCCATTGGGAGAGTTGAGCTATCATTATCGGTGCCCGGTGCAAGCCGTGATTGGACCGGCGCCTCGTTGCCGGCCAGTATTTTGAAAGTGACAGATGAACGCCCTCGCGGATGGAGATCCGGCCTTACGGCCCGACCTGGTTGAAAAAGTCACTGGGCGCGCGGTATTCGCAACCGACGTGGTCGTCGACGGCATGGCGCATGGCCGTGTTCTGCGCAGCACCGTCCCGCATGCCCGGATCAGCAATATCGACTGCGCCGCCGCCCTTGCCATGGATGGCGTTGTCACGGTTTTGACCGGCGCGGATCTGCCGGATCTGGTCGAACAGAAGGCCTGGGGCCTCTACTTCAATGACCGTCCCGTCATTGCCATCGAAAAGGTGCGCTATGTCGGTGAACCGGTGGCGGTGGTGGTCGCAGAGACGCCGGCCATCGCCGAGGCGGCCCTCGACCTGATCGATGTGGATTACGAGATCCTGCCCTTTGTCGACACGGCCGCGGCCGCCATTGCTCCGGATGCGCCGCTGATCCACGAGGATCTTGAACCGATCGCCGATTTCTATTTCACCGGTCAGGCGCAACCGGTGCGGGGCAGCAACATATTTCAGAGATACAGCCACGCCGAGGGCGATGTCGCCGCCGCCGAAGGCCAGGCCAAACACGTCTTTGAGCATACATACAGTTTTCCCGGCATCTCTCACTTCGCGCTTGAACCCTATTGCGCCATTGCCCGTTTTGAAAACGGTGAACTGACGGTCTGGTCCGGCGCGCAATCGCCAACAGCCGTGCAGAAGGTGCTGTCTAGGGTTTTTGGCCTCGATCTCTCCTGCGTTCGGGTCACGGTTCCCTATGTCGGCGGCGGTTTCGGCGGCAAGGCATCGGTGAAGATCGAACCATTGGTCGCGGCGGCGGCACGCAAGGCCGGACGCGCGGTCAAGGTTGTTTTCTCGTTCGATGAGTCCATGCTCACCTGCCGGCGGCTCGGCGCCAGCGTGACTTTGCGCACCGCCGTCGACGACGACGGCATGATCTTATCGAAGAAGGTCACCATTTTGACCGATGGCGGCGCCTATGCGGACACCGGCCCGGCCGTGACGATCAAATCGGCGCATCGCGCCATCGGACCTTACGCCATCGGCAACCTCGAACTCGAAGCCAGCGCCGTCTATACGAATACGGTGCCCGGCGCTGCCTTCCGCTCCATCGGCGGTCCCCAGGCCGTCTGGGCGACGGAGTCTCAAATGGACGAGATCGCCGCCGAATTGACAATTGATCCCATCGAGTTCAGGCGCCGGAACCTTGTGCCGCGCGGCGGCTCGGTCTTGCAAAAATTGCGCCCGCTTGATGTGGACTTCGCCGATATGCTGACGCAGGCAAGCGCCGCCATGGAGGCGCTGGGCGGGCAAGGCATGGGCCTTGCCGTTGCCGCGACGGACCCTGGCATCCTGCCGCTTGGAGGCGCTTTAATAAGGGTCCTGGCGGATGGTTCCATCGTTATCTCATCCAACAGCGTGGAAATCGGTCAGGGCGTGCGGGGCGTTCTGCGCACTGTCGCGGGCCGCATCCTGAAGCAGGATCCCGCATCCATCCAGGTGACGAACCCGGATACAGCTTCGACGCCTTTCGATTGGGGTACCGGGGCCAGCCGCTCAACGGTGATCATGGGACTGGCCGTGGAAGACGCGGCGAAAGATGCCCGCGGACAAATTCTCGACCTAGCGGCGGGCGTATTCGAGGGCCATCCCAACGATATCGAGTTGGTGCCCGGTGGCGTGGCCCACGGCGATGAGATGTTACCGTTCTCGGATTTATACCATTCCGCCTTTGGCATCGATTCCGGCGAGGTCGTGGGCCGCGCCATGGTTTTGCCGACGCGGGATCAGGGAAGCTTCAAACAAGCGCCCCTGTTCTGGGAAACCGCTGTTGGTATTTGTGACGTCGAACTTGATGAACAGACAGGTCAGGTGCGGGTGAAGAAATATGTCGGTGTCGCGGACATCGGCAAGGCGTTAAATCCCATCGGCGCGGAAGGCCAGGAGGAAGGCGCCTCTGTACAGGGCCTTGGGCATGCGTTGTACGAACAGCTTAAATTTGAAAATGGGCAGCCCGTGAACGCCACGCCGGTCGCCTACCATATACCGACACTCACGGACATCGCCGAGGAAGCGCACACGGTGCTGATCGAGAACGAAGACGGGCCAGGGCCGTCCGGTGCGAAAGGCATGGGCGAAGGGGGTATCCTGCCGGTCGCGCCCGCCCTGGCGAATGCACTTGCGCGGAAATACGGCATCCGTATCCGTCACTTGCCCATGTCGGCGGAAAGCATCTGGCGCGAACTCAGGATGAGGCAGGACGATGCTTCCTAAGCCTTTCAAATACCTGCGCCCCGACACGCTCGATGCAGCCCTTGCTGAATTGGCGGGCCGGGGTGACGGGGCGGCGCCCTATGCCGGCGGTACCGAGCTGCTTCTGCTGCTCAAGATGCGCCTGACCGAGTATGATTTTCTGATTGATCTCAAACGAATACCGGAACTTGGCGAAGTCACTCTGCGTGACAGCACGCTTTATATTGGCGCCATGGCGACGCATGCGGCGATTTCCGCGAATGCCGATGTTATCCGGGCGGCTCCGGCGCTTGCGAAACTCTGTGGTTCGATCGCCAATCCGCGCGTCCGGTCTTCGGGGACGCTTGGCGGCAACTTGTGCTTTGCCGAACCAACCGCCGACCCACCAACCCTCCTCGCCGCGCTCAACGCCAAGCTCCATCTGGCATCGGCCCGGGGCCGGCGGACGGTAGCCGCCGATCAATTCGTGACGGGAGCGCTGGAGACGGAACGGGCCGAGGATGAAATCCTGCTGCAAATCGAGGTTCCACCGGGCGGCCAAGTGGCGGCCTATGAACGGCAACTGAACGGACATCGTTCCCTTGTCGGCGCGGCGGCCTCAATTCCGGCCGAGACGAATGCGAGACCGAGAATTTGGCTGGGCTGCCTGGCCGAACGCCCCGTCGCCCTGGAACAGGCTGAGGACTTCATACTTGCCTCGACTGGGCCATTGAACGTCGGCGGTCTCAAAGAGGTCATTGACGCAGATATTTCCAAGTTCGATGTGGCGGACGACGAGCACGCCGGCGCCGACTACAGATGCCATGTGGCCTCCGTCATCACATTACGCGCCATCGCCGCCGCCGCAACAGCGTCCGGCAGAGAGGTCATGCCATGATACCGGACATTCACACGATCACGTTTTCCCTGAACAACGAGACCGTCGTGGCGCAGGTGGAAGCCCACGTCTTGCTGATAGACATGTTGCGGGAGACTTTCGCTCTGCATGGAGTTAAGCGGTCCTGCGACATGGAGGTCTGCGGCGCCTGCACGGTCCTGGTCGATGACCGGCCCGTGAGCAGCTGCACCATGTTGGCCGTCGATGTGGATGGCGCATCGGTTCTCAGCATCGAAGGGGTTGGCGAACCAGAGAATCTCGATCCCGTGCAGGAGGCATTCATCAGGCATGGCGCCCTGCAATGCGGCTTTTGCACGCCGGGCTTTATCCTGGCCACCAAGGCGCTATTGAAGGCAAAGCCAAATCCCAGCCGCGAGGAAATTGCGCATCATCTGAACGGCAATCTCTGCCGCTGCACGGGATACAAGAAGATAATAGAAGCGGTGGAAAGCCTTGCCGGTGCTTAGTAATACCTAGAGCGGTCAAGAGTCCGTGGCAGCCGTTCAACCATAACGAAGAAAGGACCGGGGACGTGGAATTCAGTATTTGTCTGTCGACCGCATTCGAAGGCGTCATGTACCCAATCCCATTTACCGCGCCCGAGGATTTTGTCGCCCAGGCACAGCTATGCGAACGCCTTGGCTACCATTCGGTTTGGGGCAATGATCACATTACGACCCAGGAGTATGTCCGTGGCAAATATCCCGGACAGACGCCGAATTTTTACGAACCGCTGATCACCCTGGCGATGTGCGCGCAGGCGACGGAGCGGCTGAAAATCGGCACGGCGCTCCTTGTCATGCCCATGCGCGAGCCGGTCTATCTGGCAAAACAGGCGGCGACCTTGGACCAGCTCTCGGGCGGACGCTTCATTTTGGGCGTCGGCCTCGGCGCCTATCGTGAGGAGTTTATCGCCATGTCGCAGCGCTTGCGGGAGGCGCGGCGCGGCGACATGTTGGACGAGGCCATAGACGCCTTTCTCAAATTGACGACCGAGGAGACAGCAAGCTTCAAAGGCGAATTCTATGAATTCAAGGACATAGAAATGCTGCCGAAGCCAAGGCAGGATCCGTTCCCGCTGTACATTGGCGGGCACAATCTGCCAACCGTCGAGCGGGCCGCGCGGCATGGCCAAGGCTGGCTGCCCGGCTGGCGACCGTTCGATGAATTGCAGGCCCGAATCCAGACGCTGAAAGACCGTTGCGAGGCGTTGGGTCGGCCAAGAGATGCGGTTGATATAGCGCCGCAATTCTCGATGCTACTCGCCAAGACCGACGAGGCGGCGGAAGCTCAATATATGGCCAGCGGATTGGTCGCGCATCGGCTCTCGCTCAATTATACCGGGCGCAATCTGGATCATCAGGTCACCGCAAATTTGGTTGGATCGCCGGCGACGGTCATCGAAAAAGTACAGAAATTGAAGGAGATGGGGGTCAACCATTGTTCGGCGCTCATGATCCCGGCAAATACCATTTCGGAGATGAATGATCAGATCGAATGGTTCGCGCGTGATGTCATGCCGCATTTCGCGGACTGATATCCGCGACATGCTCTAGGCCGATTGCCAGCCAATTTGGCGTGAAATTTCCCGTGCCGTTTGCAGGCCATGCTCCACCACGAGATCAATTTCCGTTTCAACCTGAAAAGTATGAAGGATCGGCACGCTTAACGTCGCCACGGCGTCTCCGGTATGGGCAAAAATTGGAAATGCCAACTCGGTAACGCCCTGGGCCGCCTTGCTTGGCTGGCTGTAATAGCCATTTTTCAAGACCGAAGGGTAGGCCGCATCGAGGTTGGCGACGTCCTTCTTGGTCGCCGCAGTTTGCGACAACCAATGGGAGCGAACCCGAGGTTCTTTAAAGGCCAGCAGAACAACGCCCGAAACCGCGTCGTGCAGGGGCACGATGGTCCCAAGGCTGACCATCAAACATAACTTTTCCGGCGAATTCTGCTGCGCGACAACCAGGACATTTCCCCCGGACTGGATTGAAATATGGCAGGCCTGACGCGTTGTATTGGCCATTTCGACAAGACGGGGTCCCGCCACATGCACCAGCCGCTCCGTCGGCGGATAGCGCAGGCCGAGTTCGAACAGTTTGGGCGAAAGCACCAGTTTTTCCCTGTTGCCGCCCCGTAGTACGTAGCCGCGCTCTTCCAGGCACACCAGCATTCTGAATAGTTCATGGATGCTTCGGCCAAGTTTTGTCGAGATTTCCTTTTGGCTGAGGCCGTCTTTTTCCGAAGACAAAAGTTCCAGAATATCGAGCCCCTTTTCCAACGCAGGCGCTTGATAGCGGCGCTTGGAACTGGAACCGTCGCCGTCGACCGTCTCGTCAGTACTCTTTCTGGGTTTTCTGGACACTGCAAAGACCCCGTTGTGATACTTGGAGCCGATTTTTATATATAAAAACGCCGGAGCTGTACATACGGTCCCGGGGAGCGTCTGAGCGGCCGCCCGATAATAGCATGGTCAGCGGTTCAGGACGCCGTAAAGCCATAGCAGCAGGAAGGCGAACAGGCCTCCCACCGCTGGCGACACGATCCAGCTTGCGACT
>CAYWYB010000010.1:0-14099 GCA_964462145.1 uncultured Rhodospirillaceae bacterium | reverse complement strand
CCTTCCGCCGACATTACCATCAGCGCCGTCGGCACGCCGAATGACTCCGCCATCCAGCCAACATTCAACAGGCCAATGGGGCCAGTGCCGATGCATAGCGCCAGCACGCCGAACACCCGGCTGCGGTAGGCCGCTTGCGTGCCCATATAGGTCATCGTGCTTTGCATCGTCCCGAAACAGGCCCCGGCCAGCCCCATCACCGTCAGGGACAGGATGGCGGCGATAAACGAATGATGCGGCCCGCCGGCGACGGAAGACAGAACGCCAAGATAGAAGATCAAGCCAAGATAGAGCCCCGTCCCCCAGAGAAAAATCCGTGCGAAATTTACCTGCGTGGCATACACCGCGACGACCATCGCGCCCAGGAAGGCGCCGAAACCTTCCAGACTGGACAGCAGGCCAACCTGGAACGGATCCAGTCCCAAACGCTCCTTGCCCAGGATCGGGATCATCGAGTTGAACGGAAAACCCCAGATATTGAACACGATGGTTACCGCCAGAACCCGCCGCAGTTCCCAATTGCCAAGGACGAATTGAATGCCCGCAATCAAATCGTTGACCAGCGCCGTTTTCGCCACCCGGCCGCTGGATGCGGGCAGCCGCGTCATGACGATCAAGACAAGGCTAACCGCATAGACCGCCGTGCTAAGAACAAACACCCCGGTAATCCCGACCAGTTGCAGCATGACCCCGCCAAGCAGCGGTCCCATCATCCGCGTGGCGCTGTTCGAGGCGGCATCGAAACTCATGGCCATGGCCAGCGCATCGCCCGCGACATCGCCGACCAGGCGCCGGCGGACCGGCATATCCGTGGCCCAGAACAGACCGCTAATCAACGAGGCGATAAAAATATGGGTGACGGTCAGGCCGGTGGTATAGGCCAGCGACGCCATGGTCACCGCGACCACCAGGATCATTACGATTGAGATGCTCAGCAATAATTTGCGGTTCACCCGGTCGGCGATGCCGCCGATGATCGGCCCGCACAGGGCCAGCGGCAGGCCCCAGAGGATTGGCACGATGGCCACCAAAAGTGGCGATCCGGTAATTTCGAACGTGTAAACACCCAGCGCCAGTAACTGAAACCAGCGAATGAATCCGGTAAGGATGCCCAAGGCCCAGATCGAGAGATAATTCGGATTGCCGAGCAAGGCGCCAATCGCGGCGCGCTTCTCTCCCGCTTCCGCTGCTTTGCCGTCAGAGCCGTTTTCACGATCCGGAGTCGATCCGACGGTCATCTAGGGCCTGTTGACTTGTGTCGGTTTTGATCGCATTACGAATGCACACTCCATTTATTGACGATAAAATCCAGGCTGCTGGAAAAGGCGGTTAAGCGCCATGCCGAGAGACGCGAAGAGAATTTGATTTTGGATATTAGAGCGAAATTAAGGACTGCAATAGGCATCTTCCTGATCGGCGGCGCCCTATTGCTGACCTATGAAGTCTTTTACTGGTTTACCCATGTCTATGAAAGCAATGCCAGCGTACAGACGGACTTCACCAATATATCGGCGCAGGTGGATGGCAAGATCGCGGAAATTCTGGTGGAGGCGGGCGACGAGGTCAAACAGGGCCAGTTGCTGATCATCCTGGTCCAGGATGACATCAAGCTGAATATCGAATCCCTGAAAACCGATTTGGCCCTGGAAATCGCCAACCAGGCCAGCCTTGGAACGGAGAAAGAGGCCTATGAAGCCGAACTGACCTCGAAACTTGCAACACAACGGGAAAAAATTCAGGCGCTGAACCAAGAGCACCAGGCCATTCAGGAACGCCTGGTGCTGGCCCGCAACAATCTGCGGCGGGTGACGGTGCTGTTCAACAAGAAGCTGACGCCGGAAACCACGCTAAGCGCGGAACAGGACAAGATTCTGGTACTGCGCGGTGCAGCGTCGTTGCTGGCCGGCAAGGTCGCGGTGGCGGAAAAGACGCGCGGCCAGCTGATCGCGGCGCGCAGGCAGCTCGATGTTCTCGATACGAAAATAGAAATCTCGCGCGTCAAGCAGGAGCAGATCAGGGATCTCATCAAGAAGCAGGAACTGTCCCTGGGTTACCGGCATATAACCAGTCCCATCGACGGCATGGTCGGCACGATCCGTAGGTTCAAGGGCGAATATATTGAAGACGGCGTCGACATTCTGATGCTGCACAATCCGAAATTTTACTGGATCGAGGCGAATATCGATGAAAGCCAGATCCGCCATGTGGCGGTGGGGCAAGAGGTGTTGATCAATCTGAACGCCTATCCCTTTCGCGACTTTTACGGACGAGTCCGCCGGATCGGCAATATCACCGAGACCGAAATGGGCAACGGCAACCGCGCCGCGGGGGCCGGCCGGCTGGGGGGCTGGGTGGAACGGGTTCCCGTCCGCATATCCCTGGACAATCCGCCGCCGAACCTGACGCCCGGCATGGGCGCCGACATCAACGTTCGCATCTATAAAAACATCAAACTGTGGTGAGCCGCCCTATCGTCCTGAACCGGTCGTTTCACTGGCTGACGGGGTAGGCGGTTCCTTCATCCTGCGATGTGGCCGCTGAGGATGCATGCCGGTGCAGCCAAAGCCAGCGACCCGCCTTTCTGATCAGTGATACCGTCCATCGCACGGGGACCTGCAGTTTGCCGTTCTCGGTTTCCAGATGAATGGTGAGCGTGATTGCGACAACCGCCAAATCGTCAATCACCGTCACATGCTTCCAGTGCCATTCGAACCGGCTAGCCGTCGCCTCGGCGAAATTCCTGACAAAAACGGCTTCCACCGCCGCCCGGCCGGAACAAAGTTCATCAGCCCCGGTTCCGATCAGCGAAATATCCTCGCCATCATCGAATACCGACATCAATCGCTTGATGTCCTTGGCACAATAGGCGGCGGCATAATCCTCGAGTGTTTCAAGCACGGCGTCGCTTGCAGTCATATGTCTTCACCCCCCAAATAAAGAGATACGGTCGCTGCATTGGCCCAGGCCAACATCTGGAAGAATGCCTTTCATGTTGATCATGCGCAAGCAGCGCCGGCCTCTATCGCTGCACCTCGGTATAACGCCTGGCCCGGCCAGCCATTAGGACCAGGGCCGCGCAAAACTCAAACCCGGCGGCAACCGCCAAGACCGGGCCATAGCCGCCGAATAGATCAACCAGCACGCCAAAGAAAACCGGTCCAAAGGCCGAGCAGAACTGGATCACCGTCCCGGCAATGCCATAGATGGCGCCGAACGCCGCCGCGCCGAACTCTCGACGCACGATGATTGGCGACAGCGTTGTGATCTGGCCCAGGCAAAATCCATAGACGAGGCTCATGCTGATCAGCATGGCGACGGATGGGAAGAACGCGATCAGGCCCAACACCACGGTCTGGACGATGAAAATCGCGGCGCTGTAGATACGCGTATCCACTTGATCTGCGACACGGGCCAGCAACAGCCGCCCGAGCAGACCGGCGAAACCCGTGCCTCCGACCAGCCAGCCGGCGCCCTCGGGGCCGAGCATTGGCTTGGCAAGGGCGTAATGATGGGTCAGAAAGCCGATCTGCACCGTCAGACCAAGGGCGAAAGCAAGCGGAACGCTCCATAGCAGAAAATTACCCATGGCATCGCGCCGCGCCGCCGCCGGCGTAGTCTTGACCTGCCCGGCCGATACCTTCGCCACGGCGGGATCACCATCCCGCCCCAGTCCGAGATCGCTCGGCCCGCGAAAGCGGAACACAACCAGTGCAAGCGGTATCATGACCACGGCGGTCAGCAACCCGGCCCGCAGTGTCGCCTCAGCGATCCCCAGTGCGCCGATGGCCAGCACCAGCAGGGGCACGACAACCATTGCGCCGACACTGGCCCCGCTTAGGGCCAAGGCGACGCTGCGTCCCTGGTGGCGCTCGAACCAGGGCGCGATGGCCGCGCTCAACCCCGTCACCGACATGGTGGCATAGCCGAGACCCATGCAAAGGAAGGCGGCATAGAGCTGCCACAGACTGCTCAGTTGACCGATGGCGGCAACGCCCAAGGCGAGCAGTGCGGCGCCGCTGCTGATTACCAGACGCGGACCCCAGCGGTCGATCATGGCGCCGACCAAGGGCAGACTGCATGCGTTCGTCAGAAAGAAAACCGTGATCGCCGAAGAGACGATCGAAGTCGCCCAGCCATGCGCCTTCGATAGCTCGCTCAGATAAACGCTGGCGCCAAATACACCGAGGCCCCAGGTGAATACCGCAGCGGTGAAACAGACACCAACGATCCGCCAGCCGTAGAACATGCGGTGGCTTTCCTTGCTCTATTGCGGGAATTCAGCGCCGCGGCACGCGGCGGCTGACATTCAGGGCCACGACCATAGCACAGGCGCGGTCAATGTTTCCGCCTTTCCAACTATCACTCGTACGGTAATGCGATATTCGGCTAAGATTCCAAGGCTGTAACGCCGTTAGGAGATTGAATATGCAAGACCTCGCCAATATGCCCGCGCCCTTGCAGCCGGAAGGCCACTGGCGTCATTGTTTTTCCTATCATCCGATGAATGTGGAACTGGCCGGGTCCGACGGCATCTATCTGATCGATAACGAGGGCCGCCGCTATATCGATGCCTCGGGCGGCCCCATGGCGGTCAATCTGCCCCATAACGACCCGCGCATGAAGGCAGCGATCGCAGAGCAAATGGCGGATTACGCCTATGCCCATCCGACCATGGCCAATCCCAAGCGGGCGGAACTCTGCGCCGCCCTGGCGGAGATTGCCCCAAGCGATCTGAACACCTCTTTTCTGGTTTCAGGCGGCTCGGAGGCGGTGGAAAGCGCCATCAAGATTGCCCGGCAATATCATCTGGCCACCGGCAACAGGGAAAAATACAAGACCATCAGCTATTACGAATCCTACCATGGCATGACGCTGGGCACCCAGGCCCTGTCCGGCAATCCCCGCTCCATGGTGCCTTTTGAGCCGATGCTGCCGAAATGGCCTCATGTGGCGCAGTACAGCGATCATGGCCGCCCGGACGGGGTGAGCCGGGACGACTGGGGCAGCGCATGCGCTGCCGAACTGGAACGCGTCATCCATTTCGAAGGACCGTCCACCGTCTCGGCCTTCATCGCCACGCCCATTGGCTGCGGTCCGGAATACGGACTTTTCCCGCCCGCGAGCTACTGGCAGGAGATCCGGCGGATTTGCACCGAATACAACGTCCTGCTCATCGCCGATGAAGTGGTCAGTGGATTTGGCCGCACCGGCAAATGGTTCGCCATGGAGCATTTTGCCGTTGCCGCAGATCTGGTCACCGTCGCCAAGGGAATATCCGGCTGCTACATGCCCTTGGGTGCGGTATTGGTCTCCGACAAGGTCAACGAGCCGTTTCGCAATGGCACCTATTTCATCCATGGTTTCACCTATGGCGGCCACCCCCTGGCCTGCGCCGCCGGCTTGACGGCAATCGATATCCTTAGGGAGGACGGGCTGGTCGATAACTCCCGCACCGTCGGCAGTCATCTACATGCCCAAGCCGATCGACTGGCCGCCCATCCAAGCGTTGCCGCCGTACGGGGGCGGGGGTTGTTGATGGTGATGGAGTTGGTGGAAGACAAAGCCACAGGCGAATATTTTGACGAGGAAAAACAGGCCGAGAAACTCTTTCAGTCATTGGCGCTGAAGAACGGCCTGGTATTTTACGGCACGCTCTATGGACCCCGGCGCCAGCCGCTGTTCCGGCGCGGCCTGCCCATGTGGATCGCGCCGCCGCTTTCGATCAGCGAGGCGCAGATCGACGATTTGATCGGTCAGCTGGATCAAACCCTGACGGAATGGGAAGAAGCCCTTGGGCTGGCCTAATTCCGCGCTCGGCCGGGTCGAAATAATGCATCTCGAACAACACGCAGCCGCCATTTGATTTGAACGGACCATGAGGGGCGCCGGGCCGAAAGTGCAACAGATGCGTGCGGCTTCCCTGGCGGGCCTCTTCATACAGGGAGCCGGCGAATATTTTCTGCTCGATGCTGTCCATAGCATCAATCGCGGCCATTTGGTCTCCCTTGACTTTCCTCAAGGGATACCCAATCGCGGGCCGCTATAATTTTTGTCATAATAATAGAAATTGTACTTGTGAGTTAATTTGGTCAAGAGCGGGAAGGTTGACGCTGAACTCAAAATTCGGGAAGCCTAAGATGGTCAAATATCGAAGAGTTGCGCCAAATTCAAGATCGTCGATTTCTGTTTTGCTGCTGACGGCAGCGTGCATTCTGTCGCCACCTTTCTCCGCAAACGCCGTCGACAATCTAACTGTTTTGAAGCAGACGGGTAGTTGTCCAAATTGCGAACTTGTAGCTGCTGACCTGAAGGGCGCGATGATGGTCAGGGCAAATCTGTCCGGTGCCAAAATGTGGGATGCGGACCTGAAATGGGCGGATTTCAGTGGTGCCGATTTGTCCGAGGCGCAGTTACAGCGCGCGGATATGGAAAAGGCAAAACTAATCCAATCGAATTTGGTGAACGCAAGACTACGCTATGCCGATGCCGAGAAATCAAACTTCACTGCCGCCAATATGAACCGGTCGGACCTAAGGCAGGCGGATTTTGAAAACAGTAAGCTGCGCGGCGCGCGATTGGACAACGCAGATCTGCGACACGCAAATTTTAGACGGGCGGATTTGACCGGAGTGTCGATGCGGAACGCTAAGGCTCGAGATGCGGATTTTGAACGTGCCAAAATGACAAACGCACGTCTCAATGGCGCTGATTTTCGCGATGTCAATCTAGCACGGACGGATTTCAGTAACGTTGAAGCTGTTGGTGCACGTTTTGAACGAGCCCACATGAGGCGCGCAATCTTAACCGGTGCCAATATGGCAGGTGCAAATTTTAATAACGCTGATCTATTCCGTGCGCGCTTAGACGGCGCCAATCTGGATAAGGCAAAGGGCCTTGAGCAGACGCAGCTTGACCGGGCCTGCGGCGACGCTAAAACAAAACTGCCTTATGGCCTCCAGATAAAGCCTTGTGAATAAGCTTGCGCACAGAGAAATTCCGCGTTTCAGACTGCTGTGATCATTTCAATGCCAGGCAAAAAGGCGTTTGCATTGAGGCGGGCCCGGTTTGGAAAAATATCGGATATTCCGGACGGGCTCGTTCTCGAAGGGTTCCATTCCGTTTCCAGCGATCTCCGTCATCCGCCGCCGTTCTCATCCGAGAGGTAGGGGCGACATGCTCTAGGCCGGGTCGTAATAATGGATTTCGAACAATACGCAGCCGCCATTTGACTTGAACGGGCCATGGGGTGCGCCGGGCGGACGGCAGGCGTAGGTATTGGCCTCGAACGGCTCGCCGCCCTGGCCATTAGCGTCGTTTCCCACCGTCAGATCGCCGGAGACCAGATAGACCTCCTCCCAATGCTCATGCACGAAGGGCTCGGTTGTGAAGACGCCGGGTTGGAAGCGCAGCAGACGCGTGCGGCTGCCCAGACGGGCCTCTTCATCCAGAGAGCCGGCCAGTATTTTCTGCTGGATGCCGTCGGGATATCCCGCCGGTGTTTCCCAGCCGTCGTCGAAATCAACAGCGTAAAATTCCTTGTGTGCCTTGGTCACGGCCATTGTGTTGTCCCCTGCTTCTATTGGATCTCATCGTCCAGGCTATAGCTGTCCAGCATACGATCGACCAAGCCGGTGCCGTGAGCCCAATCGTAGGTGCGGTAGCTGTGGTTCTTGGTGACGAAAGTGGCACCGGCATAGAACATTTCGTACTGGGTGTGGCGCGAGGCGAATTCAGAACCCACCGCGTCCCAGGCCAGCTTGAAGAATTTCACCCGATCCTCCGACCCCATGGCCGGTGATTGCTGAGTAATGCCGATCAGCTCCCGCAGCTCCGAATTGGTGAAATCCGCCACCGATGACGGCAGCATGATCATACCGCCGCCCGCCAGATCACGCAGCGTCGCCATGACCTGGGGGTAGAGTTGCTGGGTCAGAACCTGGGCGGCATACAAAGTGTGCCGGTCGGGCACGAAATAGTCGCCCCAGGTAGTGCCTTTGGTTTCCATGGCCATCACCATGGCCTCGACCATGGCGCCGTGGGCGGCCAGCTGCCCCAGGGTTTCGCGGACCTGGGGGAAATTCGTGGTGCCGTTGGTTTCGGTGATTTTGTGGCCCAGGCCGATCAGGAATTTCATCTTCACGCTCAGGCGCACCTGGGCCTGATAGTTCTGATAGACATGTGCCGGGGTGGCATGAAACTGCTTCTGGCACATCTCCACATCCTGATTGATGAAGACACGCTCCCAAGGCACCTTGACGTTGTCGAAAAACAGCACCGCGTCGTTTTCATCAAAGCGGTGCGCCAGCGGATTGTCGAATTGGCTGGGCGCCTGGGCCTCGTATGACTTCCGCGACAGGGTCTTCAGGCCCTTGGCATTCATGGGCACGGCAAAGGACAGGGCGTATTTTTTATCGCCCGGCTGCAGCGGCTGAATGCAGGTGACAAAGACCTCGTTGGCAACGATGCCGGCGGTGGCCAGCATCTTGGCGCCATGCACCGTTATGCCTTCGGCATCCTGATCCACGACGCCGGCGGTGAGGAATTCGCCTTGCTGTTCGTAGGCCGCTTTCGAGCGGTCGGCCTGGGGATTGATGATGACGTAGGTCAGGTACAGCTCGTTATCGCGGGCAAAGCGGTAATAGTCGCCAAGGGCGTCGGCGCGAGCGGGATCATGCGCCTCGAAAACCTCCCGGCCCATGTACATGCCCGCGATGCAGGATGCGACATGGTCGGGCGCCCGTCCCAGAAAGCCGCCATGCAGCTCGGTCCAGGCCACAAGGGCCCGGCGCCGGGTGACCAGGTCTTCATAGGAATGGGGTAGCTGCCAAATTCTGTTCGCCCGTTCGTCGCTGTCGGGAACGGCAAAGGTCATCAGCTCCTGATTCTCGGCCTGGCTTTGAAAGTCATAGAGCTGCCCGACCGAGGCGACCAGGTTGCGAAAGGCCGGATGCGTGGTGACATCGTCAACGATGCCGCCGTCCAGATAGACCTGGCGTCCATCCTGCAAGGACCGGCTGTGTTGCGCTCCGCTCTTAAGCATGGCTTTCCCCCCTTTTTTCCCGAAAGGCGCTATAGTTCCCCCAAACCAACAGCAATGCCAACCTATGAGGAACTAAATGAGCCGTGTGGACTGGGTAGCCGAGCATATCCGTAAATACCAAGAGAGCAATGGCGCGGACGGCCACATTTGGCACGGTGTAAACGGCGACCTGAATGTGCCCTGCCTGCTGTTGACCACAACGGGCGGCAAATCCGGCGAGGAACGGACCGCCGCCCTGATCTATGGCCGGGACGGCGACAATCATGTCGTTGTCGCCTCGCGCGGCGGCAGTCCGGACAGTCCCGGCTGGTACAGCAACCTTGTCGCCAACCCCCAGGTGCGGGTACAGGTGCTGGCCGATAAATTCGCCGCCACCGCGCGAACCGCCAGCGGCGAGGAGCGGGCACGCCTGTGGGCCATGATGGCGGAAATTTTTCCCAGCTATAACGAATATCAGGAAAAGGCCAGGGCCAGCCGCGAAATTCCGGTGGTCGTGCTGGAACGGAGTTAGGGCAGATGTTCAAGACATTTGAATATTGCCGCTACGACACCACGCAACGGGCCTTTCAGGCGGATGCGGAGGCGGTCAGGGCGGTTTTTGCCGAGCGGGCACAGGCCCATGGCGGCAAGCTGTTTGGCTGTTGGCGCAGTTTGGTGGGTCTGGGCCTGGCCCGCGATGAAGGCCTTGCCATCACCGCCTGGCCGGACGAGCCCACGGCGCGCTCGGTGCCTCCCGCCCATATGCTGTCGGGCGGGCCCGTCACGGGCTCGGACCGCCATATGATGGACGCCACGGTACGTCCCACCGATGATGCCGCGCCGACCTATGAAGGCGTCTATGTCTTTCGCTGGTTCGACGTACCGGCGGCGGATTGGCAGCCGTTTTGCGACCTGTCCGAGGCCGCCTGGCCAAATATGGAAGAGGTGTTCGACGTTAATATTTGCGGCTTTTTCCGCAGCCGCGAAGTTGCCGCACCTGACAGCAAGACCCTGCTGTTGACCCGCTATGCCGATCTGTCCGTCTGGGAAGCATCGCGGTGGTGGAACAATCCCGTCGCTGAATCGGCCCCGTCCATGCAGCGTTTTCAGGACCGTAACCAGTACATCACCGCCACCATTGCCTATCCGGCGCTACCGATATTTTGAGCTCATGAACCTAAAAGACATCACCATCCATTTCGCCCATCCCGCCTATCAGCTGTCGACCCTGTTCGAGAAGCGCCAGACCGGCATCAAACATTTTCAAACCTGGACCCGCGAGGATCTGCGCGCCCGCATTGGCGAGGGCGATGTTATCGTCGTCTCGGGCTATTGGGACAATGCCCTGTTGCCCCATGCCGACAAGCTGCGCTTTGCCCAGGTCTGCGGCGCCGGATATGACATGTTCGACCTGGACGCAGTGCGTGCCAAGGGCGTACGCCTGGCACACGCCAGCGGCATCAACGTCAATGGGGTCAGTGATCATGCCATGGCGCTGCTGCTGGCCCTGACCCGGCAGATCCACACCGGCCGCGACAACCAGCGCCAGGGCGTTTGGCGGGGCATGATCTCCGACCTGGCGAAGCGGGAGGACGAACTGCCCGGCAAGACCATGGTGATTTTCGGCCTGGGCAAAATCGGCAGCCGCTTGGCGCGGTTGGCCAAGGCTTTCGATATGACCGTGATCGGACTGAAACGGGACACCTCGACGCCCAACGAATATGTGGACGAGTTGCATCCATCCGAGGCTCTGGTGGAACTTTTGCCCCGGGCGGACGTCACCGTGCTGACCTGCCCTCTGACGGAGGAAACCCGCAACGTCATTGACGGCGCGGCCCTGGCCGCCATGAAGCCGTCATCCTATCTGATCAACGTGGCGCGCGGCGGCTGCGTGGACGAGACTGCCCTGGTCGCCACCCTTCAGAATGGTGGCATCGCGGGCGCCGGCATTGATGTTACCGTGCCCGAGCCCTTGGGCCCCGACTCGGCCCTGTGGAACCTGGAGAACGTCATCCTGACGCCGCACACCGGCGGCGAGACCACCAAGTACGAAGACAACGTCATCGACATCCTGCTGGAAAACCTGAAACGTCTCAGCCGAGGCGAGGCAGAGCTATATAACCAGGTGATTTAGGATCAAATACTAAACCCGCCGACCTTGGTTTCCAGATACTCCTGAATGCCCTCGCGGCTGCCTTCCCGGCCCAGGCCGCTGTCTTTCATGCCGCCAAACGGCGCGGCGGCGGAGGCCGGGTTGATGTCGTTGATGCCGATGATGCCGAATTCCAGGCCCTCGAACAGGCGCATGGCCTGGGTCAGGTTCTGGCTGTAGACATACGCCGCCAGGCCATAATGGGTATCGTTGGCCATGGCCAGGACGTCGTCGTCGTCATCAAAGGGCACCACGGCGGCCACGGGGCCAAAGGTTTCCTCGCGATAGATCAGCATATCGGGGGTGACGTTGTTCAAAACCGTGGGGGCGAAGAAATGGCCCTGGCCCAGATCACCATCCGTCAGGCGTTCGCCGCCACACAGAACCTCGGCGCCCTTGGCGACCGCGTCCTTGACCTGGTTCTCCACCTTGGCCACGGCAGCCTCGTTGACCAGGGGGCCGATGGTGACGCCCTGTTCCATGCCGTTGCCCGCCTTCATGCCGCCGACCCGTCCGGCGAAAGTCTCCAGGAAAGGCGCCAACACATCGCGGTGAACAAAAACTCGGTTCGGACTGATGCAGGCCTGGCCTGTGTTGAGGAATTTGACCAGTTGCAGGCCCTTGGCCGCGTGTACCGGGTCGGCATCCTTCAATACGATGAACGGCGCATGGCCGCCCAGCTCGCAGCTCACGCGCTTCATGTTGGCGGCGGCCTTGCCGGCCAGCATCTTGCCCACGGCGGTGGAGCCAGTGAAGGTCAGCTTGGCGACATTTGGATTTGTCGTGAATTCATCGCCAATAGGCTTGGGATCGGCGCCGGTAACCAGATTGACCACGCCGGGGGGGAAGCCCGCATCCTCGAATATCTTGAAGACCGCGACCGCCGTCAGAGGCGTCGCCTCCGCCGGCTTCAGCACCACGGTGCAACCGGCGGCCAGGGCCGGGCCCAGTTTTCGGGTGATCATGGAAATGGGATAATTCCACGGCGTAATGGCGGCGACCACGCCCACGGGCTGGTGCAGCACATGAAAGCGCTGATCGGCGCGGGCGGACGGGATGATCTCGCCATAGACCCGTTTGCCTTCCTCGGCGAACCATTGCAGGAAATCAGAGGCGTATTTCACTTCCGTCATGGCGGCGCGCAGGGGTTTGCCCTGTTCCGCCGTCATTACCTTGGCCAGATCCTCCTGGCGTTCCAGCATCAGGGCATGGGCCCGCATCAGGAATTCCGCCCGCTGGTACGGCGTCGTCGCGCGCCATGTCTTGAACGCTTCCGCCGCCGCATCGATGGCCGCGCGCGCCACTTCGCCGCCACCATCGGGCAGGGATTGGATAACCGCGCCCGTGGCCGGGTTGAGGATTTCAAATTCCGCCTCGGCGGCGGTGGCCCAGTTACCGTTGATATACATGGCTGATCCTGCTCTGAAGAATATGACTTTGGCCGATCATTAGGCCATCCGATCTATTCGGGCAAGTCCGTCACGATAAGCCTGTCATAGGGCGCGTCGTAGCTGATCAGGCCGCCTGATATCATGGCGGACTTCAGGCGCACGAAGGCCTCCGCCGGCAGCTCGGTCGTGCGCACCCACAGGCCCTAAGTTCGTGAACTGCTAATCATGTCTTGTATCAGGTGCTAACCACGAACCTCGTGCAGTCCATTTTGCTACGCCACGGCCTAAGGCCAACCCTACCAACGACTCCAGTGGGGCGATCTAGAGTTTTAATATGCTTGCCATCAAGATAGACCTGAATTTCTTGTTGGTTGAATTTTAGAACAAATGCATGGGATTTGCCGCTTTCGATCCGGGCAGGACACCAATCGGTTATATGTTCCGCTTCACTTCCACCTTTAAAGCCGACTCGTTCTAACAGCAGCTCGTCTCCCGTGAGTAGAACGTTATGATACCGATAGGATGCGCTCTCACTCTTCCATCCAAAAACAATCCCTGAATTCATGCCGAGGGTATTTTCAGTCGGATAGTGGAAGTTTGAAAATTCTAAGTCCGTTTGAATTTGAAAAGGCGTTTCGCCATATTCTTCTCTTGACAGGAGAAATTTATGTTGGCCTGAACCGATGATACGGCCACCATCCTCATCAATTATCCAATCTCCAAGTTTGATCAAACGATTCCAGACCCGATGCTCCAGAAAATCCTCGTCAGTCGTTAATTGCGTCTTCGCTGCCGTTCCAGCTTCGCGCGCACGACCCATGGCAATCCGCTCAAAGAGCGCTTCAGCCACCCGAACAAACGTGCTTTCTTGTTGCCCTTCTGACATCGAAATTAGGGGCTCAGCTGGGTCATTTACAGCTTGAAATTGAGAAATTTCCGGTTTCAATAGAAATAGACTGGGTTTTGCAATAATTGGAAGCAATAACACCCCTTCTTCCTCTGCTGCTTTGAGGAGAGGTGGTAGTTCATTGTTCCGAATGAACTCAGACGCCAAGAAATCAGCGCTAATTATTAAAACAGCCGCATCTGCTCTATCAACAGCCTTCCTTATCTCCTCCCTCCATTTCGTGCCTGCCTTAAGTCGTTTATCGTCCCAATTGTCGAGATCATAGTCTTGGGCCAGCGGTGTCAAATGTATTTTCAGTCGGTCAAGCCAACGTTGGTCACTGTGGCTATAACTAACGAAAAGATGCAGTTGTTTGTTCTCTTGCTCATCCATTTATCTGGCCTTCCGCACACAGGATGAGCATATATCATTCCTAAATTTCCCCCAATTTTTATTTGCAATAAATTACGAGGCTACAACCGCCATGGCATCCGCCCTAATCCGGCAAGTCCGTCACGATAAGCCTGTCATAGGGCGCGTCATAGCTGATCAGGCCGCCTGATATCATGGCGGATTTCAGGCGCACGAAGGCCTCAGCCGGCAGCTCTGTCGTGCGCACCCACAAGCCCGAAGCGCGGTAGCCGTCGATCA
>CAYWYB010000009.1:32731-33206 GCA_964462145.1 uncultured Rhodospirillaceae bacterium | reverse complement strand
AGAACATCTACCCGGCCGAGATCGAGCAGGTCATGCTGGCCGATGCCCGCGTTCACGAAGCGGTCGTCGTCCGCCGTCCCGACCGCAAGTGGAGCGAGGTCCCGGTAGCCTTCGTGGTGCCGGCGGACCCGGCCCTGACGGCGGATGATCTGATGGCTCTGTGCCGCGAGAACCTGTCATCCTACAAACGGCCCAAGGACATCTTCTTCATGGCCGAAGAAGAACTGCCCCGCTCCACCACCGGCAAGGTCCAGCGCCACGAACTGGAAGCACGCTTGCCCGCAGCGGACTGACGGGAGTAAGTTCCGCCAGCGTTGCGTCTAATAAGTTTGCGTCTAATAAGAAAGTACCAGGAAAATGCCATCATTGTTCGAGCCCATGTCCTTTACCCGTGGCCCCGCCATGAAGAACCGCTTCATGCTGGCGCCCCTGACCAATACCCAAAGCCGTGACGACGGCACCCTCACCGAAGATG
>CAYWYB010000009.1:13052-32721 GCA_964462145.1 uncultured Rhodospirillaceae bacterium | reverse complement strand
CTTCGCTGGATAGAGATGCGCGCCAACAGCGGCTTTGGCTCCATCATGACCGCCGCCGCCCACGTACAGGCCAATGGCCAGGGCTTTCCGGGGCAGCTGGGCATATTCTCGGACGATCATATCGAGGGTTTGTCCCGCATGGCCGCGCTGATCAATAAACATGACAGCGTCTCAATCGTGCAACTGCATCATGGCGGCAACCGCGTATCGCCCGAGGTTATCGGCGGCACCCCCGTCTGCCCCTCTGACGACCCCGAAACAGGTGCGCGGGCACTGACCAAGGCAGAGGTCGCGGAACTGATCGAGGCCTTCATCCTGGCCGCGAAACGGGCCGAGGATGCCGGCTTTGACGGCGTCGAGCTGCATGGCGCCCACGGCTATATGTTGAGCCAGTTCCTTAGCCCCGAGATCAACAAGCGCACGGACCAATATGGCGGCAGCCTGGAAAACAGAAGCCGGATCATATTCGAGATCATTGACGGCATCCGGGCCCGTTGCCGCCCTGACTTCAACCTCTCCATCCGACTGTCGCCGGAACGCTTTGGCCTGCGCCTGGCCGAGATTATCGAGGTCGCACAGCGCCTGATGAAGGAAGACCAAATCGATTTCCTGGATATGTCCCTATGGGATTGCTTCAAGGAACCGGTGGAAGAGGAATTCCAGGGCCGCAGCCTGCTGTCCTATTTCACCGAGCTCGATCGGGGCAACGTCAAACTGGGCGTGGCCGGCAAGATCAAGTCGTCGAAAGCGGCGGCGGCGTGCCTGGAACAGGGCGCCGATTTCATCCTGCCGGGCCGGGCCGCCATCCTGCATCACGATTTCCCCTTGCAGGTGCAGGCGGATGACGATTTCGAGACCGTGCCATTGCCGGTATCCGCCGACTATCTACGCGGCCAGGGCCTGGGCGAGAATTTCCTGGTCTACATGAATTCCAACTGGCGGGGTTTCGTGACACTATAATGTGAAACTGCGATGCAAGGGGGTGACATGGGGGAATTGGGGCGCATGTTTAAATTCGATACCGCCAAGATCGAATGGACGCATTTCGAGGGCAGTCCCCGCTTTGACTACCACATCGATTACGCCATCGCGGTGCTCGGCGCCCAGCCTGATATCGGCGTCATCGATCTGTTGATCAAATGGGCTCCGAACGCCTATTGCCACTATCACCGCCACTTGGCCGCAACAACCACATTGGTGCTGGAAGGGGAGCAGAACCTCTACGAGGTCTCCGACAGCGGCGAGAGTATCCACAAGGTCCGCAAGGCCGGCGACTATGCCCATAGTCCCGGCGGCGATTTGCATATGGAACGGGCCGGACCGGAGGGGCTACTGGTTTTCTTCGGCTTCCAATCAGCCGATGGCCGCCTGTTCGAGACCCTGGACAAGGATCACAACGTCCTGGCAACGGCTACGATCGAAGACTGGGCCGCCGGCAAAATCGAGGGCGGGCGCCGCACCAGCATCGGCTAGCGGGCTTCTCAAACCGCATACCGGATCGGTCGGCTGATCAGGGCCGCCTGGGCCGCATCGACGATGGAATTGGTATCGATGCGGTGGTGGCGGTACAGATCCGCCAGACCGCCGCTCTGCCCGAAATGTTCAACGCCCAATGGCTGCACGGGATGGCCGTAGACGCCGCCCAGCCAGCTCAAGGTGCTGGGGTGGCCATCGATTACCGTAACGATCCCGGCATGGCGCGGCAATGGCGCCATTAGCTCTTCCACATAGGACAGGGCATCGCGGTCGCCACGCTGGCGGGCCCGGCGTACCGCATGCCAGCCGGCGCTCAACCGGTCGGCCGATGTAATGGCCAGCACGCCTACATCGCGGCGGTCCTCGCCGACCAGACCGGCCGCCATGATCGCTTCCGGCGCGATGGCGCCCTGATAGCAGATCACCACCTCGCAATTGGGCCCCGGCGGGCGCAGCCAATAGCCACCCTTGATGATGGCCTCGCGCAATTGATCATCCAAGGATCGTTGGATCTGCTCAACCTTGCGCGTGGAAAGACGCAGATAGACCGAGCCCCCGGTTTCGTCACGCAACCAGGTTTTCTCCTCATCCGCGCCGTTGCCCCGCTGCACGTAATCAAAGGACCAGCCCATGATCGCCACCAGCTCGTCCACGAAGGCCGGCTCGAACGAGGCCAGGCCATCCTGGGCCATGCCAATCAGCGGTGTGCCCACGGATTGATGCGCCCCGCCCTCCGGCGACAGGGTAATGCCCGATGGCGTGCCGGCCAGAATGAAGCGCGCATCCTGATAACAGGCGTAATTCAGAGCATCCAGGCCGCGCGCGATGAAAGGATCATACAGCGCGCCGATGGGGATGACCCGCTCGCCAAACAGCGAATGGCTCAGGCCCAGAGCCGCCAGGGCGGTGAACAGGTTGTTCTCGGCGATCCCCAGTTCCAAGTGCTGGCCCTTGGGGCTGCGTTCCCATTTCTGCATCGAAGGAATTTTTTCATTCCTGAAGGTATCGCCAAGTGATGAGGTCGCGAACAACCCACGCGCGTTGACCCACGGCCCAAGATTGGTAGAGACGGTCACATCCGGCGAAGTTGTTATGATCCGATCCGCCAGCTCGCCGCCCGACCGGGCGATACCGTTCAGGAGATGGCCAAAGCCTTCCTGAGTGGAAATGTTATCGCCGCCGGGCACGGCCAGATCATCGGGCACGGGAATATAGGGCGCGTTGTAGCGCCGGGTGCCCTTGGCATTGAACGCATTGCCGGCAAGAAAGTCCTCCATGGCTTCGGCGGCAACCGTCATGCCCTCGAACGGCTCCCACTCCCGGCCTTCGGCGATGCCCATGTGATCACGCAGAAAGTCCGTCTGGTCGTCGTTCATGACGCCCGCGTGATTGTCCTTGTGGCCCTGCAGGGGCAGGCCATGGCCCTTCACCGTGTAGGAGAGGAAACAAACGGGTCGGTCATGATCAATGGCGTTGAAGGCATCCAACAGAACGCCGACATCGTGGCCGCCGAGGTTGGTCATCAAATCAGCCAGATCGGCATCGCCATAGCTGTCGATCAGGGCTGTGACATCGCCCTGGTCGCCCAGATCATCCATCAGGGCCTTGCGCCAGGCTTCCCCGCCCTGAAAGGTCAGGGCGGAATAGCGCTGGTTAGGACAATCGTCGATCCAGTTCCTGAGCCTCTCGCCGCCGGGCCGCGAAAACGCCTGTTGCTGCCGGCTGCCGTATTTCAACAGCACCACCTCCCAGCCCATAGTGGCGAACAGATCCTCGATCCGCCCCGTCAAGCCTTCCGTGACGACGCCGTCCAGGCTTTGCCGGTTATAGTCAATCACCCACCAGGTATTGCGCAGGTCGTGCTTCCAGCCTTCCAGCAATGCCTCGAAGATATTGCCTTCATCCAGTTCCGCATCCCCCATCAGGGCGATCATCCGCCCCTTGGGCACGTCTTTTCCCCAATCCTTGGCGCGGACATAGTCCTGGGCCAGGCTGGCGAAGGATGTCATCGCCACGCCCATGCCGACGGAGCCGGTGGAGAAATCCACGTCGTCCGTATCCTTGGTCCGCGAGGGGTAGGACTGCGCTCCGCCAAAGCTGCGCAGATCCTCGATTTTTTGCCGTGTCTGATTGCCCAGCAGATATTGGATGGCATGAAAAACCGGCGCCGCGTGCGGTTTGACCGCGACCCTGTCTTCGGGCCGCAGCACGCCGAAATACAGCGCCGTCATGATCGCCGTGATCGAGGCGCAGGAAGCCTGATGCCCACCCACTTTCAAACCATCGTCATTAGGGCGCAGGTTGTTGGCGTTATGGATCATCCAACAGGCCAGCCAAAGCACCTTGCGCTCCAACTCCCGCAATGCCGCGACTGTTTCCAATGCAGGTTCCGCCCTGTCTTTCATGGCGCTCGTCATGAGCCAATCCTCTGAAGCAATGAACAACGTAACAGGAGATAGATTAAACCATTCAGTGGGGAGAATCCTTGCTTTTCCACCAGCATCCTGGCAGGAAAATGGGCAATTATTCCAATTTTTATATCAAAAATGGTGTTTTATGCCAAAAATAGATATCGATGCGACAGACTTGAATATCCTGGCCCATATTCAGGAAAATTGCCGCCTGACCAATGTGGAGCTGGCGGAGAAGGTCAATCTTTCCCCATCGCCCTGTCTACGCCGCGTACGCAACCTTGAAGCGGCCGGTGTCATCAAGGGATACATGGCCCTGGTGGACCAAAACACGGTCGATCTGCCGGTCAGTGTTTTCATCCAGGTGACGTTGGAGCGTCAGGTGGTCGCCGACCTGAAGACATTCGAAGACGCCATCCTGGCCCGTGCCGAGGTCATGGAATGCTATCTGATGACCGGCGATGCGGATTATCTGCTGCGGGTGGTCGCCAAGGATCTCGAGGCCTACCAGCAATTCCTGCTGGTCCACCTAACGCAAATACCAGGCGTCGCCAGCATCAAGTCGAGCTTCGCCCTGAAGCAAGTCGTCTATAAAACGGCCCTACCGTTATAGCCGCGGCGTCACTCGATCAACCCCGAGAGCACAAGGCCGTGGAGGAAGCGATCGAGGGCGACTTCATCGTAGTTGGCATAGAAATCGCGTGCGGCCTCGCGGCTTACCCGTGGATTGATCCGGCGCGCCTCGGCGGCATGCATCTTCGCGGTTTCAATGTCGCCGTTCAGGCCATAAAGACTGGATAGACGCAGGTGTCCTGAAAAATAGTCGGGATTGCGCGCAACCGCCTGCCGCAGCATCGCCATCGCCTCCTCGTTGCGCCCCTGCATTTCCAAGCTATTGGCAAGGATACCGTTGTAAATCACCGAGCCATGAGGATTGAGGCGCATGGCCTCACGAATGACGGTTTCCGCTTCGGCCAGTTCACCAGCCTTGATAAGCATCCATGCGGCGATCGACTTTATCATGGCATCGCCTGGGCTAAGCGCCATCGCGCGCCGGATATCAGGGATTGCTTCGTCAAAATGCTGACGCTCGGCGGCAAACAAAGCCTTGGCGGAAAGAGCCAAGGAACTCATGGGGTCAATCTCCAGAGCTTCCTGCGCCAAGGCGGCGCCCGTCGACAATGTTTCCTCACGATCATCCGTGAAACCAAAATGAGCAGACATGCCATGGAAACGGGCCAGTCCCGCTATGGCCGTGACGTAGGTGGGATCGATATTCCGGGCCTTTTCCAGAAGGTTTCGCGCCTGGGCCATGTCGATCGGGTTGCCTCGGAAAAGAAGCTCGTGGCCCTGCATGGCAAGCAACCAGGCCTCGACACTGTCAGTGCCGCGCAGCCATATTCTGGCCTGATCGCCATCGGAAATTTCAGCCCTCAAGGCTGTCACGATCTCGCGCGTGATTTCGTCTTGGATATCGAAAATATTCTCGGTGCCGCGGTCGTAACGCTCGGCCCACAAATGCGCCCCGTCATCGGCATTGATCAATTGTGCCGTTACCCGCATACGCGAACCGGAGATCCGCACGCTGCCTTCAAGGACAAAGCGAACACCCAGTTCGACACCGATCTGGCGCACATCGGCGGCCTTGTCTTTGTACGCAAAACTTGAATTGCGGGCGATCACGAACAAGGCGTCAATTTTCGACAACGTGGTGATGATGTCTTCGGCCAAACCATCGCCGAAGAATTCGAACTCGCCGTCGCGGGACATATTGTCGAACGCCAACACCGCGATCGAAGGTTTGTCCAGGGGCGGCAGAGGTTCCTCGGCACCAACATCGTCTACCTCCAGATCAGCGCCATTCGGCGTCCATTTCCAGACTCGAACCGGGCGGACAATGTTCTTGACCTCCCGCTCACCCATGTCTTCAAACGGTAAATCCAGCCGGTCGCGTACCTGCTCGTGGACGCCGCCTGAAATACAAACACCGCCCGGCTGGGCCAGGCCCTCAAGCCGCGCGGCCACATTCACGCCATCGCCATGGATATCATCGCCATCGATCACCACGTCGCCCAGATTGATGCCGACGCGGAACTCAATACGCTTGTCCGCTTGCTGCGCGGAATTGTGCTCCGCCAATATCTGCTGTGTTTCCACCGCCGCGCGCACCGCATCCACGACGGAGGGAAATTCCGCCAGCATGCCATCACCCATCAACTTGACGATCCGGCCATTGTGTCTGCCGAGTGTTGGATCGATGAGTTCGGCGCGCAGCGTGCGCAAGGCCGCTATCGTGCCCTCTTCATCAGCCCTGATCAGCCGCGAGTAGCCAACGACATCGGCGGCCAAAATCGCGGCAAGACGGCGTTCCATCGAATTCCTCCCTGACGCGGAGCGTAACCATGATTGGCGGGAAAATCCATCGCCATGGTTGTAATATTCAGCTAATCCATGAAGTATGGCGTGATGAAAGCGCGCTTTGGCATCATTGAAGTTCCACGCAGCATCGAATCCGCGATTTCCAATGCCAGACTGGCGGAAAGCGCCGGCTTTGACTGGTTCGGCATGGCGGATTCACAATCGCTGTTTCGCGAGCTTTTCGTCACCCTGGCCATGGTCGGCCAGGCCACCGAACGAATGATGATCGGGCCTTCGGTGACCAACCCCCTCACCCGCCATCCCGCCGTCATGGCCTCCGCCGCGGCCAGCGTTGGGGAGCTTTCCGGCGGCCGGGCCATGCTGGGCATCGGCACCGGCGACAGCGCGCTCTATAACTTGAACGAGCGTCCGCCGGGCCTGGCGGGCCTGCGCGAGTATATTCTGACTTTGCGGGAGTTGCTGTCGGGCCGGCCCACGGACTTCGCCGGGCGCGGCATTCATACCCAATGGGTGGCGGAACAGGCGGATGACCCCGTGCCGATCTATATCGCGGCGGAAGGGCCGAAAACCCTTGAGCTTGCCGGCGAGGTCGCCGACGGCGTGATCTGCGGCATGGGGCTGTCGCCGGAAGTGGTAAAGCTGACTCTCGACCACATCGCCATCGGCGCCGAGCGCACGGGCCGGAGCCTGGATGATATTGATATCTGGGCCATGACCCGGGTCAACGTTGGCGCCGACCGGGCCGCGCTGATCAATGAGATCCGCATGGAGCTGGCATCGACCGCGCATCATGCATTCCGCTTTACCCAGAAAGGAAAGCTGGTACCACCCGAATTCGCCGAAGCCATTCGTGCCGTCCAGTCAGGCTATCGCCCGGCCCACCACGAAGACCTGGGCGAGTCTCCCAATGCCGGCCTGATGGATAATCTGGAATTGCTGTCCTATATGACCGAGCGCTTCGCCGTCATCGGCACGGCCGACGAGTGCGTACAACGGATACAGGAAATCCGCGCCTCCGGCATCCACCAGTTTCTCTTTACCGGTTTCGTCGAAGAACGCGCCGCCCTGATCGAAACCCTGGGCAAATCAGTCTTTCCCAGGTGCCGAAATTAGATTTTCACTAACGGCCCCAACGCTTCAATCAACGGCCCCAGATGATCCTGATGGCGGCGCCAGCGGCCCAATGAACTGGCATAGATCGGTTGGCGAACCTGGCTTTTACTGGCGGTGCGCACGGCCCGCTCGGTCTTGTGGAAATCCAGGCAGCGGTCATCCCATTGCAAACCGCAATGCGCCACCAGACGGCGGGCGGAAGCTTCCAAGTCGTTGACCACGTCCTCGTAGTGTACGTCCAGGATGCGGCCCGGCAGAACCTGGTGCCAATGTTGCATCAGGGCATCGTATTGCCGGTAATACTGGCCCAACTCGGCCAAGTCATAGGCGAAATGCTGGCCGTCGCTGAACAACAGCGAGAAACAGGAATAGCAGGTATCCATGGCATCACGCCGGCAATGGATAATCGCGGCGTTCGGCAGCATCAGGTGGATCAGGCCAAGGCGCAGAAAATTGGCCGGCATCTTGTCACAGACCCGGGCTTTATCCGGCGCCAGACGCGATACCGCGTCCACATATTCGGCGCCCAGTTCCGCCCACAACTCATCCGCCCCCACCGGCACGCAATCGGGATAACCCTGATCGGTGCCAAGGCGCTGGGGTAGTTGTTTCGCGATAGCGCCCATTTCAGGCAACTCGCCAGCGCCATGCACGTCGCCATGGCTGGCCAGGATCTGCTCGATCAAGGTGGTGCCCGAACGCGGCATGCCAAGGATGAAAACCGGCAAATTGCTGCCGTCGCCGACGGCGGCGCGGCGTTCGAAGAAGGCGGTATCAAAAACCGCCTGGATACGGGAAAAGTTATCGGCCATGGCGGCGGCATCGTAATTCAAGGCATCGTGTTTCAGGCGGTTGCCGGTCACGATGTGATCGAATGCCTCGGACTGAGCGCCCTGCCGTTCGTAGGCCTGGCCAAGGCTGAAATGCAGCCCGATGGCGTCCGTAGCCGGCAAATCCGGCTGTGCGATTAGACGTTCGAATTCGGCGATATCATCACCGCCGCCGCCACTGTTCAGAATGCCAAGGTTCACCCAGGCCGGTGCATAGTTCCGGTCGATGGCGACGGCGCGGCGAAAGCTAGCCTCCGCCTCGGCCATACGGCCCAGTTCATGCTGTGTCAGGCCAAGGTTGTTGTAGGCCAGCAGATAATCAGGATCCGCCGCCACGGCCCGGCCATAACAATCGGCCGCCGCCTGCAAATGCTCTTGTGCCCGTTCCACGTTGCCCAGATGGTAGTGCGCCTTGGCATAGTTCGGGTCGATCGCAATGGCCTGGCGAAAACTGGCCGCCGCCTCGTCCCACCGCTCCAGTTCGCTCAGCAATAGTCCGATATCGTTGTGAATTTCCGCCCCGCCCGTGCCCAGGGCAAGCAGGTGGCGGTAGGCAGCCAGGGCTTCTTCCCAACGGCCCAGGTCACGCAGCAGGGCGCCCAGGGAATAGTGGGCCTTACCGTTGCCCGGTTCCAGGCGCACGGCGGCACGGTAGCTTTCCACCGCCTCCTCGCCCCGGCCAAGCTGGGCCAGAACGTTGGCGTAATTGTAATGGGCATCGCCATAATCAGGCGCGATGGCGATGGCCTTGGTGAGGCTTTCAATGGCAGCTTTTTTTCGGCCCAGTTGAAAATCCGCGACGCCCGACAGATTGAGCACCAGCGGATTACGCGGTTCCGCCTTCAGAATGCGGCGGTAAAGTTTCCGTGCCCCGGCGGCATCGCCGGCGTTGTGGCGGGCGACGGCGCGATCAAAGACCTTTTGCATGCTGCCCGGCCCTGTTTCGCGCCGCCTCGCCTATCCTAACCCTGCCAGCCGACGGCCTTTTCCTCCATCAGGGTGGCGATTTCATCCTCGCTCAGGCCCCAAGAGGCCAAACCGGCGGCGGTATCGGCGCCCATGGCAGGGGGTGGTGATTTGATCGATGACGGGGTGCGAGAAAACCGTGGTGCCGAGGCCGGCTGTTTCACGCCATCAACCTCGACAAAGCTGCCGCGCGAGATGGCATGGGGATGCTCGAACGCCTCGTCGAAGTTCAGGACCGGGGCGAAACAGATATCCGTGCCCTCCATGATCTCGCACCATTCATCGCGGGTTTTCTGCGCAAACAGGCCCGCGAACTTTGCCGCCATGTCGGGCCATGTGGGACGGTCCATCTGGGCCGGCAAATCGGCGGGGTCCAGGCCGAGCTTGTCCAACAGAATGGCATAGAACTTGGCCTCGATCGACGCGATGGAGACGAATTTGCCATCGGACGTCTCGTAACAACGATAAAAATGCGCACCGCCATCAAGGACGTTGCTATTTCTTTCGTGCTTCCAATCGCCGGCCGCCAGGGTGCCGAAGGCACCGGTACCAAGGAAGGCAGAGCCTTCGGTCATGGCGATATCAACCACCTGACCCTTGCCCGACTGCCGGGCCTCGATCACGCCGGCCAGTATGCCCACGGCCAGGAACATCGCACCGCCGCCCATGTCCGCCACCACGTTCAACGGCGGCACCGGGATCTCTTTGGGGCCAATGGCATGCAACACGCCGGTCAGCGCCAGATAGTTCAGATCATGGCCGGCGGCCTGGCTCAAGGTGCCCTCCTGGCCCCAACCGGTCATGCGGCCATAAACCAGCTTTGGATTGCGCGCCATGCAGTCCTCGGGTCCGACGCCCAGGCGTTCCGTGACGCCGGGGCGGAAGGGATCGATGATCGCGTCCGCCTGATCGATCAGGCCTTGCAGGGCGGCAATACCCTTGGGGTGTTTCATGTCGATGGAAACGGATGGCCGGCTGCGCCGCAACAGATCGGTTTTCGGGGTCCGCGGCGAACCCAGGCCGGACGGCGCATTACGGTCAATGCGCAGGATATCCGCGCCCATGTCGGCCAGCAATGTGCAACACAAGGGTGCCGGGCCGATGCCGGCCAGCTCGATGATCTTCACGCCCGCCAGGGGGCCGTTTTTTTCACTATCCGTACTCATGATGTCCTCGTTCGTTTGTGCTTCTGTCTGATCTATTTGGCGGGACCGACTTGTTGTCCCATGATCGCTTCATAAACTTTCAACACGGCGGTGATGTTCTCGCCGCCGCCGTCCTTGGCGCGCGCCATGCGCATGATGTTGTGAACCTGCGGCCCCAATAGTAGCGGCATGTCCAGCTCGTCCGCCAGCTCTAACGCCAGGCGCAAATCCTTGTAGGCCAGATCCACCGTAAAGGCCGGTTTAAAATCCCGCTCCAGAGCGGCCTTGGCCACGCCGCGATAGCTCATGGAATTGCCACTGCTGTTGCGGATCACCTGATCCAGAATGGCCGGATCGATGCCGGCGGCGACACCCAGCATCAGGCCCTCGGCGCCCGCCGTCATATTGGTAAAGGCGACCATGTTGTTGCAGATCTTGGCGACGCAGCCGCTGCCCAGCTCGCCGGTATGGATGACGTTCTCGCCAAAGGATTCAAACACCGGCAGGCAGCGTTCGAACATTGCCTTGTCACCGCCGACCATGATGGCGATGGTGCCCGCCTCGGCCCCCGCCACGCCGCCGCTGACCGGGCCATCCAGGGTGGGAATATCCTTCGCCGCAAGTTCACCGGCGATCTTGCGCATCATGGCCGGCGAATTGGTGGAGAGATCAACATAGATCGTGCCGGGCTTGGCATTCTCGCCAATGCCGCCCGGCCCCAGGGCGGCGGCCTCCACATCCTTGGGCATGGGAAGGGACGTCATCACCACCTCGACCTGCGAGGCCACATTGGCGATGGAGCCGCCAGCGGTACCACCAACCTCGACGCAGGCCTGCACCGCCGCTTCGGAGAGGTCGTGAACCAGCACTTCGTGCCCGCCCTTGATGATATTGCGGCACATGGGCCCGCCCATATGGCCGACCCCGATAAATCCAACCTTCATGGCCAATCCTCCCAAATTGTTGCCACCATTATCCAGGCTGCGAAGGAGAAAGGCCATGGCGAAGATTTCAGCGGTCGGGGCTGTAGCCTAATAGTCCCCTCTCTCGCTATTCCACGTCCCTACTCATCCCGTGGAGGGACGTAGCGGCTTTGCCGGTAGCCTTCCGAGATGACGTTGCTGCCGCGCTCCTCGCCGGCGCGTTTGATCTCGCCACGGGCCACGGCGCGCAGGTGCACCTCGTCGGGACCGTCGAGGATTTGCAGCGCCCTGCCCCAGCTCCACAGATACGGCAGCGGCGTATCGGGCGACAGGCCCATGGCGCCGAACACCTGAATGGCGCGGTTGACGATCTTGGTCTGCAGGGGCGGCACCAGGGCGGTGATCATGGAAATCTCGCGCCGCGCCTCCCGGTTGCCGACCTTGTCGATCATCCAGGCTGTTTTCAGCACCAGCAGGCGGGCCTGCTCGATCTCGATCCGGGCCTCGGCAATCCAATCGCCGATGTTGCCATATTCGTGCAGGTATTTACCAAAGGCCCGGCGTTCCAGGGCGCGCTGGCACATCAGATCCAGCGCCACCTCGCATTGCCCGAGCGAGCGCATGCAATGATGAATGCGCCCCGGCCCCAAACGGGCCTGGGCCAGGGCAAAGCCCGCGCCTTCCTCGCCCAGCAAATTCTCTACCGGCACGCGGACACCGCGAAAGACCACCTCGCAGGTACCTTCAGGTGCCAGATGGTTCATGTAGGAGATATTCCGTTCGATCTCGATGCCCGGCGTATCCATGGGGAACATGACCTGACTGTGCCGCTTGTGCGGCGGGCCGTCTGGGTCCGTGACGCCCAGCACGATTCCGACCTTGGCGCGGGGATCGAGAGCATTGGTGATAAACCATTTGCGTCCGTCCAGGACATATTCATCGCCATCCCGGCGAATATTGAATTGAATGTTGGTGGCATCGGATGAGGCAACGTCGGGCTCCGTCATCATGAAGCAAGAGCGGATCTCCCCCTCGAACAGCGGCATCAGCCAACGCTCCCGCTGTTCCGGGGTCGCGAACAGGTTAAGCAGCTCCATATTGCCGGAGTCGGGCGCGTTGCAATTGAACACTTCCGAGGCCCAATAGACCCGGCCCATGATTTCCGCCAACGGGGCATATTCCAGATTGCTCAACCCGGTGCCCGGCGCGTCATCCGGCAGGGCGGGCAGGAAGAAATTCCACAGGCCTTCGTCCTTGGCCAGGGCCTTCAGGTCCTCGACCACTTGTGGCGGGAAGATGCCGTTGGAAACATCGTCGTGGTAGGCGTGCTCATGGGGCAGCACATAGTCGCGCATGAAACGGCGAACCCTGTCCTGCATTTCAAGTGATCGTTCAGAAAAAGCGAAATCCATAAGCCAACAACCTTCTTACTAACCATGTCGATGTCCGGGTTTTAGCCGGAAATGCTTGATACTACCTTGATTCTTATCAAAATACCGACGCCACCGTCAGGAGACGCCCGTATGTTGATCGAGGAAGGCCTCCAGGGCGCCGGCCCATTTTTGCCAATCCTCCGTCGGCGCCAAGTGGCCGTACGGGCTGTCGATCTCCACATAGGACGCATCGACGCCGCTGGCACTAAGATGCGCCATGGTCGGTTCCGCCAACTCCGCCGCCGGAAAACGCTTATCCGTGTTTGACAGCACGTATAACAACGGCGCCCTGGTTTCGGCGGCATTGTCCCAGGCATTGAAACGCACCGCCGCCTTGCGCAGCACGATCAGGGCATTGGCATCAAACTGCGCGGCCCATTTCCGGCCGCGCTCCTCCAATTCCGCCGTGGCCGCTTCCTCGCTGCCCAGTTGATCCAGCAAGGCACGGTCGACACCGTAGCCGCGCAGAGTTTCAACCCGTTGTTTGGCCAGCATCGCCAGAACGCCGCTCTCCGGTTCCCCGTCATAGTAATCGCCACCGTTCCAGCCTGGGCATTGGGCGAAATAATCCTTGATTTCCTTGATACTGTCGGGCCCACCCCGGCTTCTATTCCAGGTCGCGACCGGGACCAGTGCCCGCATGCGTCCGGGCTCGTTGACGCCCCATTGAAACGTCAGGTAGCCGCCATAGGAAAAGCCGACCACGGCGGCCAACTGCCCGATGCCCAGATGATCCAGCAGCAGCCCCTGGGCACGCACCATGTCGCCGGTCGTGATATCGGGAAAATTCGGCCCAAAGGGCGCGCCGGTCGCCGGATCGATGCTGGCCGGCCCGGTGGAGCCAAAGGCCGAGCCGATCATGTTGGAACAGACCACGAAGTAGCGATCGGTATCGATGGCCCTGCCCGGTCCTATCAGATTATGCCACCAGCCAGCGCCGTCGCCGGCCGCATGGGGGTTGGAGGTATAGCCGTGACAAAGCAGGATGGCATTATCGGCGGCGCCGTTCAGCGTGCCATAGGTCTCGTAAGCCAGAACCAGCGGCGCCAGCGTAGCGCCCAGTTCAAGTTCGAAATTCTTGATCTCGAACAATGTCGATGTGGATAGCAGCATCCTAATCCTCCGCGGAATTTTGCCTGCCATCGTAGCATGCCGGCGCTGATTTGCTATGATCCCCCAAAGCATAGGGAGACGGCTGCATGACCGAGCAAAATTCAAAACCGCTGGCGGGCAAGGTTGCCCTGGTAACCGGCGCGGGACAGAACATAGGCCGGGCCATCGCCCGCGGACTGGCCGAGGACGGCGCCCTGGTCATGGTCAATGGCCGTGGCAATCTGGCGGCCATTGAGACCGTCGCGGCGAAAATCAACGAAGCGGGCGGCAAGGCCCTGAGCCATCTGGCGGACGTCTCGGACGAAGGCGCGGTGGCGGAGATGATTGCCCGCCTTGCGGAAGAAGCCGGCGGCATCGACATCGTCGTCTCCAACGCCGGTCTGCGCCGCCAGACGCCCTTCGTGGAAATGAGCTTCGCGGAATGGCGGGAAATCCTCTCCGTCGCCCTGGATGGCGCCTTTTTGCTGACCCGTCACGCGGTGCCGCACATGCAGGCGCGCGGCGGCGGTGCCTTTGTCGGCCTGAGTGGCATATCCAATCACATCGGCGCCAAGGAACGGGCCCATGTCAATGCCTCCAAGGCCGGTCTGGAAGGATTCGTGCGCGGCCTGGCGATGGAGCTGGCAGCGGACAATATCACCGCCAATATCGTCGCCCCCGGCGCCATCGACACCAAGCGCGGCGCCGCCGCCGGCGCCCGCCCGCCCGGCGTGCACGACCGCATCCCCCTTGGCCGGGCCGGCACGGTTGACGAGATCTCGGCCATGGTCCGCCACCTGGTCGGACCCCAAGGCGGCTACATCACCGGGCAATGTATCCATGTGAATGGCGGCATCTTCATGGGCCATTAGATGGACATTAGAAGCGGATGGCTTTTGCCATAATTCAGGATTAAACTTCCATCAATGCTGGTTTAAACCAGATGGAAGTAAATTGATGGGCTTCGAGACGGGCACGGTCAATCTTCTCGACACAATCGGCAACACGCCGCTTGTCGCATTGGAGAAGCTTTTTTCCGGCTACCGCGCCAAGGTCTTCGCCAAGCTGGAATTTTTCAATCCCACAGCCAGCATCAAGGACCGCATCGTCCACCACATCGTCACGGATGCCGAGCGCACCGGGCAGCTCAAGCCTGGCGGCACAATTGTCGAGAACACCTCCGGCAACACGGGCGCCGCCATCGCCATGATCGCGGCCCTGAAAGGCTACCGCGCGGTTCTGACCATGCCCGACAAGGTCTCGGCGGAGAAACAGGCCGCGCTGACCGCTCTTGGCGCCGAGATTGTCGTCTGCCCGACGGACGCCATCCCCGGCAGCGCCGATCATTATGTGCAGCGGGCCCGGGATATCGCCGCCGAAACCGACAATTCATTCATGATCAATCAGTACGACAATCCCATGAACGCCGATGCCCATTATCAAACCACGGGGCCGGAGATTTGGCGCCAGATGGGTGGCGCGGTGGATTATTTCGTCGCCGCGGGCAGTACGGGGGGGACCATCACAGGCGTCGGGCGCTATCTCAAGGAACAGAACCCCGAACTTAAAGTCTTGATGCCCGACCCCATCGGTTCGATCTACTACACATATTTCAAGACCGGCAAGATCGACGAGAGCGAGATCGGCAGTTATCAGGTCGAGGGCATCGGCGAGGACCACATCGCCAAGTGCATGGACTTCACCGTGGTTGACGAGATGCTGCAATTCACCGACGACGACGCCTTTGCCATGACCCGGCGATTGGCCGCCAGCGAGGGCATCCTGGCCGGCGGCAGCTCGGGCGCCAACCTTTTCGGCTGCATGAAGCTCGCCGAACGGCTCAATGCCCCCGTCAACATCGTCACCGTCTTGCCCGACACCGGCCTGAAGTATCTCTCGAAAATATTCTAGACCGATGAATCAGCGGGCGCGGTGATCGCGGTCCAGTCCGGGTTTCTTCGGATGCGGATAGGGATGGTGAAAATCCAGCGGCGTATGCTCGATGGCCGCAAGTTTTTCGCAGCTGTCCCGATAGACGGCAGCAATTTCATCTTCCAGGCGATAGTTCTCGGCCAGAAGATTGCGGAATTTCTCGTCCTCCACGGGCGGATTGTCCTGGTACCAGCGTACGGTGCGCGCCATCGCCTCCAGGGGCGGCACCAAGTCGCGATAGCCCAGTTCCGACTTTATCTTGTAGAGATCAAAAATCTGGTGATTGGAAGGACCAAAGAACATCATCAGACTGCGGGCAGGATAGGCGAAACGGTCCGGCACGCCGATAACCTCGACCTCGCCATCCATGGCTTGGCCCACCACCTCGACCCATTGCGCCATGGTCAGCTGTAATTCATCGGCGCAGTTATAGACCTGCCCGGCAGCCGTCTCGGGCTGTTGGGCGGCGAGCAGAACCGCGTGGGCGACGTTCTCCGCATAGCCGCGAGAGGTCAGCGTCAGACCGCCGTCGGGCAACACGATATGCGGCCGCTTGTCGATAAAGCGGCGCATGAATGTCCAAACGTTCGGCGTCAATTGCCGCGGCCCGTAGACCACCGGATAGCGGAAATGCGTGGCACTGTAGCGGCCCTCCGTATGGCCCTGCATGACCGCTTCCTCGGCCAGACGAACCAGATAGCCGAAACGGAACTCCTCTTCATCCGCGATCTTCGCCGCATCTTCCTTCAGCGGGATTTCCAGGCCTTTTGGAAATAGCGCTTCGGGCTGCAACAGACCGCGATAACAGGGCGCGCCGCCGACCGTGATCAGCCGTTCCGTATGCTCGCCGACGATCTCGGCGATATAGCGGATGCGGCCATAGGTGGCGATGATCAGATCGAAGTGTCGGCCAGCCAGTGCCTCGCGCAAGGTTTCGCGGAAATGCGGATCACCGATGATGCGCTCGACCGTGGCGGGGATCAGCTCGCTGTCATGGGTGCCGCGATGCATGATCGAGACATCATAGCCCTGCCCGATCAGGCCGTTCACCAGATGCGGCCCGGTCGGACCGGTGCCGCCAATAACCAATGCTTTCAATAAACTCGCTCCTAGCTAGGCTTACGCGCCGTGATCAGACCCAACTGATGCGGCGTGAACCAGCTGTATTCGGCATCGACAAAGCCGGCCTGGCCCATGAATTCGGCCCATTCGGCACCGGTATTGACGCGGCCCAGATAGCGCCCTTCCCTGATTCCGAACAGATTGACGAAGGCGGGATCAAGCGGCCCGGTCTTGTCGTCGCGCAGCATATAATCGACCACCAGGATTGTGCCGCCCGGCTCCAGCGCGTCATAGGCCTTGGCCAGTGCGGCAATCACCTTGTCCGGCATATAGCCCTGCAACGGCGTGATGTACGAGGCGAGGTCGAAGCCGGTCGGGTAGGCTTCCCCGAAAAAATCGCCGGGCGTGGTATCGATCCGATCCGCCAAGCCGTGCTTGTCGATATATTCCCGCGCTATCGCGATGACATTGGTTTGATCAAGGATCGTGACCGCGACGCCATCATGACGTTCACAGGCCGCGATGGCGTAACAGCCCGAACCGCCGCCCAGGTCCAGCCAGCGTTTGAAACGGGAAAAATCAAACTCCTTGGCCAGCTTGTGACCCAGCCCGATCGAGGCTTCATAGCCGGCCTCGGTGAACTTGCGGGCGTTCTCCGGATCCTGCATGTAGCTGAGATAGGTTCTTTCGTCGTCTTCATTGCTTTCCGCGACGGCTGTTAGATTATCGGCGATCTCTTCCCAGGCGCTGTAATCGCGGCGTGAGATATAGTCCAGGTAGTCGCCAAAATAGGTGCGGCTGTCCTTGACCAGATAGCGCTGCACATCGCTTAGGTTTTCGTGCCGGCCATCGACCTCGCGTACCAACTCCATGGATTTGCAGGCGGTCAGTAAACGGTCGGCCTTTTCGGCATCAATGCCCATGGCCTCGGCCAAGGCATCAACCGTGCCCGCACCGTTCGAGATGTGCGTGAACAGATCCAGCTTGATGGCCGCCAGCAGAGCGCCGGTTTTCTTGAACGCCAGCGCAATGTCCGTCATGCGCTCGGTCTTCATGCCGAGCGTGAAATCTTCCGTAGCCATGTTTCCTCCTAATACTAATTACGTCCGCCCATGTCCCTGGCGGATATTCTACTGCTGTATCTGCTCGTTGGGTAAGGGAAACCATTGCAGGCGCTGAGACCCTGGCGATAGCACTTGCTCGCAGCAGCACGAGTCTGGCATCTCCGTCAGCGCCACAACAGCACCGTCCGCCGCCGCGATCAACTCGTCCGCGCCAACCGCTCCGGACGCTTTCTTGGAGGAAACATATTCCGGCCCGCCGGCGCCATAGGAAATATCAGCCAGGGACATACCCGCCGCCTCTGCCATTTCCATATGCCACCAACGCCCGGATTCCTGGTCGCAATCATAGCAGGGCAATAGCCGCCAACCGTTGTCGGCGATCCATTCGATGGCGCTTAGGATCAGCTCAATCTCATCCGCCGAATTGAAGTAGTTCAGGCTGAACCTGGTCCAACCGGGTTTAATCAGCTCGCAGCCGGCCAGGATCTGACTCTCGAACTGCTTTGATGTCTCGGCGTTTATATCCAGCAGGCGATGGCCGTAAGGCCCCGCGCAGGAGCAGCCGCCACGGGTCTGGATGCCGAAGTAGTCATTCAGCAGGGCGACGACAAAATTGTGATGCAAGTAACGCTCGCCGCAATGGATCAGGAACGAGATGATCGGCAGCCGCTCCGCCGTGTCGCTACCGAGGATCTTGATGCCGGGGTTTCTACCCAGACGGTCCACGGCTTGCCGGGCCAGGCTGATCTCGTGCTCCAAAATGGCATCTGCGCCCACTGCATCCTTCAGCTGAAAGACCAGGCCGGCGCGTATGGCGCCAACGATATCCGGCGTGCCGCCTTCTTCGCGGTGTTCGTGGTCGGCCAGGTATTCGTGTTCATCGGCGCTGACATAGCTGACGGTGCCGCCGCCCGGTATCGCAGGCACACGGTTTTGCATCAGGGCTCGCTTCATGATCAATATGCCGGGCGTGCCAGGCCCGCCGGGGAATTTGTGCGGCGAAATGAAGATCGCGTCCTTGGCCGTTTCCGCCCCGCCGTCTGGATTCATCTCGATCGGCACATAGGGTGCCGCGGCGGCGAAGTCCCAGGCTGCGATGGCGCCGTGGCGATGCAGCAGCCGGGTCACCGCATGGGTATCGGTAAGAATGCCGGTAACGTTGGAGGCGGTGGAAAAGCTGCCGATTTTCAGCCGCCTGTCCGCATACCGCAGCAATTCCGCCTGCAAATGATCTTGATCCACCAGGCCGGAATCGTCTTCGTCGATCACCACCACATCGGCGATTGTTTCCCGCCACGAGATTTCGTTGGAGTGATGCTCGAACGGTCCGACGAAAACCACGGGACGCTGATCCACCGGAATATGCCGGGACAGGCCATGGCGCGCATCCAGTTCGTCAGGTAGGCGCAGATTGAGAATATTGACAAAGCGGTCGACCGCGCCCGTGGCACCGGAGCCGCAAAAAATCACCGCATCATCTTCGCCACCACCTACCGCGTCCAGAATGATCCGCCGGGCATCCTCGCGAAACCGCGTTGTCTGATAGCCGGTGCCGGAGGTCTCCGTATGGGTGTTGGCGTAATAAGGTAAGACTTCGTCGCGAATAAAATCCTCGATAAAGCTCAATGAACGGCCCGACGCGGTAAAGTCCGCATAAACTATTTTGCGCGGGCCAATAGGGCCTTCGATCGAATGATCGACGCCAATCTGCGCCTCGCGAATGGTGCTAAGAAATTTGCCGTCGCCCATGATGTTCCCCATCGCTGATAGGTCGTGCGGAAATTCACGCCGTCAGTCTGTGGAATAGAAGATACATCCTTTCTGACCGGGCAGGCAACATCAG
>CAYWYB010000009.1:0-12952 GCA_964462145.1 uncultured Rhodospirillaceae bacterium | reverse complement strand
CCGTCAGTCTGTGGAATAGAAGATACATCCTTTCTGACCGGGCAGGCAACATCAGGCAAATCCAGCGGCCGTCGCGACTTCCCTGAACAGCATGTAACTCGCGACAAGCAGCAGAAAAACCGCGAACGTGGTCTTAAGAATACCCTCGGGGATTTTGTGGGAAATAAGGCCGCCGACGAAGCCGGCGGTAACGGCGACGGCGGAAAAGGTCGCCATCAGGCCAAGATCGATGGGCACCGCGCCGGCATAACCGGCGAAACCGGCAAATGATTTCAACGCGATGATCGCCAGGGAGGTACCAACCGCCTGTTTCATGGGCAGACCGGAAAGCAGAACCAGGGCCGGCACGATCAAAAAGCCGCCCCCTACTCCTACGATCCCGGTCAGGACACCAACCAGGACGCCATGCAGTGCGATATGACCGTAATGCAACGGCGCGTCCGCCTCGCCAAGCGCCATCAGATCCGCGCCATCCGGCGCCCGGCCCACCACGGCGGCCGGCACCCGCCGGGGCCGCAGCATCTTATAGGCGGCGGTATACATGATCAGCGCAAACATCACCAACTGCAACGCCACGGGCATGACCACGCCGATCTTGGCGCCAACGAAGGTGCCAATGGCGCCAAAGGCGCCAAAAATAAGGACAATGCGCATATTAACGTTGCCGCGCCAACCATGCTGCAACGCCGTGATGCCGGCGGTCAGGCCAACCACGCCAAGGCTCATGGCAATTGCTGGTTTGGGATCAACACCAAGCAGATAGATGAACGCCGGCATGGTGACGATGGAACCGCCGCTGCCAAGAATGCCAAGTAACAGACCGGTCGAGGCGCCGGCGATCAACGCGAGTATGGACATACGCACACAACCCTAACAACTCTGCCCGCTGCCAGGACAGCGGCACGGCGGCACTATTCCGGCGCGCAATAGAGCCGGTGCAACAAGGCGATGATTTCCTGGGCTTCGCTGCTGCAGAGAGAATAACGAATCTCCTTGGCGTTGCGTTGATTTGAGACAAGTCCCTCTTTACGCAGTCGCGCCAGATGCTGTGACAACCTGGGCTGTGGAATACCGGTCGCATGTTCCAGGGAGGTGACGTTCATTTCCTCCTGCACCAGCATGCACAGAATCTGCAATCTGTCCGGATTGGCGATGGCCTTGAGGATCTTGCTCGCCTCGACCGCGACATCGGCAAGTTCAGTTGAATCCACGATTCGATTCCGTTCCCGTTCCGTCAAAATTCCTTCGGCGCTATTCTTGAATTGACCGAGCAGCCCGAGGAAGTCAAGTTTGCCGGTGAAACATATCACCAAGGCGAGTGACGGCATGAGCAGACTTCTGGTCCTGCAACACACGGAAGCGGAATATCTCGGCCAGCTTGAAGAGCATTTCGAATCCCGGCGCATTGCCTTCCAGTACGTACGCCCGTTTCTCGATTCCGCCTGGCGGCTGAAAACCTTCGATCCCTTCGACGGCCTGGTATTGCTGGGCGGCGGTCCATGGGGCAGCGCCGGCCTAAGGGACCTGCCTTCACTGGCCGACGAGGTCGAGCTTTGCGCCCGCTATCTTGCCGATGGGCTGCCGGTCCTAGGCTTTGGCCTTGGTGCCCAGATCATGGCACTGGCGGCGGGGGGAGCGTCAGAAACAGCGCCCCTTGAATTCAAGCTAACGCAAGCAATCCGTCAGGATGACGAAGCGGCCGCGGCCTTTCTGCCGAAACAATTCCATGTGGTCCTGTACGGTCCCGACAAGGCATTGCCGCCGCCACAGGCACGCATCCTGGCGCGCGACGCGGACGGCGACGCGATGGTCTTTCAAATAGCTGACAACAGTTTCGGCTTCGCCGGCCATCCCGGTGTGAAGTCCGGCATAATTGAAGACCTGATCATGGAATTCGAGGACGGACCAGACGATGCCATCCCGCAACTGAATGAATTGCGGGCAGCGCATCCGGATATCGAACTGGGTCTGGCACACATCATGGCGGGATTGATACAGCGTACGAAATGGATGCGATGAAAGGGAAATTATCACTTGCGAAAAATCGCATATGACGCCTAAAATCACAGTACAAAACAGGGAAATAGCATGGCCGAAAAATTACTGATCATCTTGGTCAACACCGATCCCAGGAACGGCGAGGAACTGGGCGCGCCCTTCTTTCAGGCCACCGTCGCCGCCGCCATGGAATATGAGGTCGAGGTGGTCTGCACCGCCACTGCCGGGCAGTTGATGCGCAAGGGCGTGGCGGAGAAATTGTTCGTCAAGGAAGGCTCACCGAAAAGCGTCTATGACTTCATCAAGGACGCGCACGAGGCCGGCGTGGTCTTCAACTGCTGCTCGCCGAATCTGGATCTATTCGACATGAGCGTGGATGACCTGATCCCCGAATGCTCCGGCGTGGTTGGCGGCGCCTATTTGATCGAGCAGGTGATGGAAGACGACGAAACCCGCGTCCTGACCTACTAGCCAAGATGTCGAGCCAGGAACAACACGATCAGACCGAAGCGGATACGGCGCCGGATCGTGAGACCCCCGACCGTGAAGAACTGGACGAGATCTTTGACGACATCCGCAGCCATCCCCGTTACGACCACGAATTGAATGGCTGTTTGAACTGCGGCATCTGCACCGCAACTTGCCCTTCGGCGCATTACTACGATTATTCTCCGCGCGAGATCGTCCAACTGCTATGGACCGAGAACCTGGAAAGCATCCACGATGCCATGCAGGAGAAAATCTGGGCCTGCGCCCAATGTTACACCTGCGCGGCGCGCTGTCCGTTCGGAAATTCGCCCGGCGGACTGGTCATGGTGCTGCGGGAAGTGGCGATCAAGCATGGCATGGAATCCGCCAAGGACGTCCTGCGCCCCTTCTCCCGCGTCATGCTGAAGGTGATGACGACGGGAAATCAATTGGCGCCGAACATGATCACGCCGGAACATTTTCCCGACTGGGGCCCGAATATTTCCAAAGTCGATGCGCCCCTGAACATTCTGCGCAAGGCCATTCCCATGCCGACCTTGCAGACCCTGGAAACCGCCTGGTCGGTCAATCTGAAAACCTCGATCGAGCTTTACACCATCTGGGAAGAAACCGGCGTTCTCGATCAGCTTGAAACCATGGACGAGAACCTGTTCGACGTGATCGTCGATATCATGGATGAAAAGCGCGAGGACTATGAAGACTGGCTCGAAGAGCAGGAAGACGACGAAGACGACGAAGATGATGGGGACGACGACGATGACGAATAGCGGCGGACGTTACACCGGCCATGGCGAGGAATGGCGCGATGCCAAGTTGAGCGCCCAGGACGCACAAACCGCGACATCCTGGGTCGAGCAAAAAATCGACAAGCGCGCTTTGCTGACCAACAAGGACCGGGTCGAGGATGTGCGCGATGCCATGTGGGAGCTGGAGAAGGACGGCCAGATCATTGTCCACCGGGTCGGCGATCAGCACGAGCCCGTCGGGGCCAAGACGCTCTATGGCTGGGACAAAAAAATTCCCACCAACCAGCTCTGGCATCACAAATCCTGCGGTCAGTGCGGCAATATTCCCGGCTATCCGGCCTCTATATTGTGGCTGATGAATGAGAACGGCATCCGCTATCTCGACGAGACCGATCAGACCTCGTGCACAGCGTGGAACTATCATGGCTCCGGCATCGGCAACATCGTTTCCCTGGCGGCGGTGTTCCTGCGCAACTTCCATCAGGCCTATGTCTCGGCCAAAGCGGAGGGTCTGGATCCGGGCTATTATTACCCCTTGGTCCATTGCGGCACCTCGTTTGGCAACTACAAGGAAATCCGGCATTTCCTGATGCACTCGGCGGAACTGCGCGAACAGGTACGCAAGACCCTGGCCAAGCTGGACCGACTGATCGACGGCAAGCTGCTGATCCCCGAGGAAATCGTGCATTATTCCGAATGGCTGCATGTGATGCGCAAAAAGATCGCGGCCAGGCAGCAAATCGATGCCTCCGGCCTGCGCGTGACCATTCATCCCGCCTGTCATGTCTACAAAATGATCCCCGAGGACGTGATCTATGACGACGATGTGTTGGACGGCAATAGGGTCGCGGTTTCCACCGGCATCATGCAGGAGATGGGCGCCCAGGTGATCGATTATTCCACTTGGTATGATTGTTGCGGCTTCGGCTTTCGCCATATTATTTCCGAGCGTGAATTCACCCGCTCCTTCGCCATCGACCGCAAGGTCAAGGTCGCGGTGGAGGAAGCCGAGGCGGACGTCATGATCGGCCACGACACGGGCTGCATCACCACCCTGGACAAGAACCAGTGGATCGGCAAGGCGGTGGATAAAGCATACGAATTGCCGGTGCTGGCGGATTGTCAGATGGCGGCGCTGCTATGCGGCGCACATCCTTACAAGATCGTGCAGATGCATTGGCATGCCTCCCCCTTCGAAGGGTTGCTGGAAAAAATCGGCGTGGACTGGCAGGCCAGGAAGGCGGAATTCGAAGCGTATTTGGAAGAGGTCGCGGCGGGCAAAATCGAAAATCTTTACGATGCCAAACGCGCCATCACCTCGGGCGAAGGATATCAACGGTGAGCGAGCCTATTTTGATCGTCGGCGGCGGGCCGGCTGGTTTATCGGCGGCCCAAGCGTTATCCGCCATCGGACGCAAGTCCATTCTGGTGGAGAAGGAGGCGGAGCTTGGCGGCGCGCCGATCCTCTCGGGCTATGCCAAGCTGGTGCCCAGCGGCGAATGGGCCAGGGATGCCATCGGCGGCATGGCGCAAAGAGTGATGGACAGTGACATGGTCGATGTCCGCCTGGGCGCCCGCATCGAAAGCTTCGACGGCGCGCCGGGTGCCTTCAACGTAGGCTTGAGCAATGGTGACAGCTGCCAGGTCTCGTCCGCCATTCTGGCCACCGGCTTTACCCATTTCGATTCCATCAACAAGCCCGAATGGGGCTTCGGCAGCCATGCGGATGTAGTCACCACGGTACAGGTGGAACAGATGATATCGTCGGGCAAGGGCGTCTACTGCCCTTCGGACGGTCGGGCGCCGGAACGGGTCGCCATTCTGCTCTGTGTCGGTTCCCGCGACCGGCAGATCGGGCGGGAATGGTGCTCCAAGATCTGCTGTACGGTTTCGGCCAACATCGCCATGGAAATCCGTGAGCAGCTGCCCGAAAGCAGCGTCTACATCTACTACATGGATATCCGCACCTTTGGCCTGAACGAGATCAACTACTATTGGCGCAGCCAAGAGGAATTCAAGGTCAAGTACATCAAATCCCGCGTCGCCGAGGTGACCTCGGATGGCAACAGGCTGCTGATCAAGGGCGAGGATACTTTAGTCAAACGACCGATCTCCATTCCCTTTGATTTGGTGGTGCATGCCATCGGCATGGACCCCAATCTGGAAAACCCTTCCATCGCGGAAACCTTTGGCGTGGATCTGCAGGCGGAGGGGCATATCGCGCAACAATCCACCTACGGCGCCATTACCATGACTTCGCGCCCGGGCGTCTATGTCGCGGGTGCGGCCATGGGACCGGAGACCATCGACGATTCCATCGCCCAGGGACAGGCAGCCGCGATGGCTGCCATGGTGCCGGCAACACCGTCCGAGGCAGCGGAATAAGGCAATGCAGTTCAAGCTATTCAAGCGCAAACCGCCCCCCGCACCCGTTGCCGTATCCGGTGCGGTGCTGCACCTATCGGGGCCGGCCTTGGAGCAGGCCCTCTCGGCCCTGCGGGACGGCGCGGCGGACTATGGCGGCGTGGACCGCCTATTGGATGCGCTGGCGGCCAAGGCGGAATATTTCAAAAGCCAGCTGAGCGATGGCGCGGTCGAGCATCTTGGCGAACCGGGACTATATGATCTCGCCGCCTTCATGCCATCCGTGCGCCGGCATATTGGCACGGCGGTGGCTGATCATGGCATCGATCATCTGCGGGCCGCCCTTGCCGCGTTGTTGGAAGATAACGACAATTCGGACGCTATTGATCATCGCATGGCGGCATTCGTCTCCGCCTTTCCCAGCGGCCGCAATTATCGCTGGGTGCGCGATCTGGCGGCGGAAGTGTTGCATTTCACCGCACCTGGCGTTTATCCCTTGATAACCCGCTGGGTCTGGGATGCGCGGGCCGACAGCGGCGTCCTGCGGGAAATCTGGCATGGCGCGCCGCGGCGTCTTGAGGTCGGAGACGATTTTCAAACTCACCTGAATTTGCGTGCCGAGCTGGTTGGCTATGTCATCGAACGGGGCTTTGCCTCGGACCCTGAATTCGGCGTCGATCTTCTGTGCGCCCAGATTTATGCCGGATACATCGCCTCTCAAGGCGCCAGTTATCTGAAGGCGGATTTCTCGGGCCCCAGCGATGAATTCAAATACACCCTGCGCATGCTGGGCCTGGACGCCGCCGAGTTGGGCGGCGGACGGACAAAGGTAAAAACAGCGGGCCGGGAGCGGCACCGTTTTTCCAGCCTTTTGGAGGGCAGTGCCTGATGCCCATCCATGAGAAATCTTTGATCCGCCCGGAAAACCTGACCGAGCACGAAAAGCTGGAAATCGACGGGGTCGATGTTTCCGGCCACTGGAGCACCTTTATCGAGACCCGGGTGGTCAGTGACTATAACGAGCGTATGGAGGCGGAAATCGCCGCCCTGCCCGGCGGCGAATACATTCACCGCTGCTTTCAATGTTCCTCGTGCACCAATGTCTGCACGGTCAATAGCCTAAACCCGGAGTTCAACCCGCGCTATTGGATCTATCTCGCCCGCATGGGTTTTGAGAGCGAACTGCTGCGCGACAAGGATCTGATCTGGCAATGCGTCTCCTGCCATAAATGCACCCATGCCTGCCCCCGAGATGTGGCCCCCGAGGGCGTGATGAAGGCCATGGCGACATGGCTGGAACTAAAGGGCCACACGGAAGCCAAACCGTCCGCCGCCTTCGATGCGGAATTCTCCGAACAGGTTTTCGAGACCGGCAGAATAGAGGAAGGCCGGATCATCCGCGGCTTCTTCAAACGTACCGGCCAGCCCCTGCGCCAACGCTGGCTGGAGGAAATGGCCCGGCGCCTGGCCCGCCGTCTGCCGATCCTGCTGGGCATTAAGATGGCCCTGGCGACATTGTTCCGGCCGCGCACGCGGGATTGGGATAAGTCGCGGGCAGCCATCGCCGACTATCTGGCGGAACAGAAATCGGCACAGCAACGCGCCCTGGATTTGGACTGAGGTTTAGGCAATTGAGCGAAAAATACAAAACCGTCGCCTACTACCCCGGCTGCGCCCTGGAAGGCACGGCGCATGGCTATAACCGGTCCACCAAGGCGGTCGCGGCCAAACTGGGTCTGAACCTGGTCGAGGTGCCGGATTGGAACTGCTGCGGGGCGATGGAGGTCAAGAACGTCGACCCCGAATTGCAGAACTATCTCTCGGCCCGCAATCTGGCGATCGTCGCCGAAAAGATGAACGTCGATACCGTGATGTCGCCCTGCAACGGCTGTTACCACAATCTGAAAAAGGCCGAGCATGACATCGCCAAAAAGCCGAAAAGCCGCGAGGTGGTGGACAGTCTGTCCAACAAGGCCGGTCATGCCAGTTATCAGGCCGGCAGTGTCGAAAGCATCCATGCCCTGGATTGGCTGAAGGAAGCCATTGGCCAAGACGGCATTCGCGAACGGGTGAAAAACAGTCTGCAGGGTCTGAAGATCGCCAATTATTATGGCTGCATGTACACCCGCCCGCGCAATATCTTCCCCGAAAAGGATCAAGGCGGCGACAGCGAGTCCACTTACCAGCCTCATTATATGGATGATCTGTTGCGCGCCGCCGGTGCCGAAATCGTCGACTATCCGCTGAAGACCGCCTGTTGCGGCGGGGCCCATACCTTGGCGGACTCCGATACCTCAACCAAGCTGGTGCTGAACTTGTTGCAAACGGCGGAAGACTGCGGCGCCGATGTCATAGCCACCGAATGCCCGACCTGCCATTCCGGCCTGGAGATGCATCAGGTCCGGGCCGAGACGGAATTCGGCGTCAAGACGACCCCGAAGATGCTGTATTTTACTCAATTGCTGGGTCTGGCGCTGGGACTGTCAGGGCGTAAGCTGGGCCTGCATGAAAATGTCTCCGATGCCGGCGCTCTGTTAAAACAAAAGGGCCTGGCATGAAGACCCTGGCCGAAATTGAAGCCCGTCTGCAGGACATGCGGCACGGCCAACAACAAAACCTGGCTGCCCTGGCCGACGAACTGCTTGGCCTGGGCGAACAGATCATGGAACACTGGCTGCGCGCCAAGGGCCAAGTTCCAACGACAGAGAAACGGGAAGGTTTCCGGTTGCTGGCCCTGCACCGGCAGGGCTGTATTGGCGATCCGTCCTTTCACGCCTGCCGTGAAAGTTGCCGGGAATTGGTCTATTATAGAAACCTGTTGCACGGCGCGCCGGAGCACGCAGAGGTTAACAGCCGTTGGGCGATGGCCCGTGCCGTGGCGCTGCATCTGTGTCTGTTTGTTGGCGGCAAAATGCAGGATCCGAAATTGGGCGATTTCTGTTGTTCGTCCAGGCCGCTGCAGACTGCCGAATTGGTAAGAGCGTAATGGTAAGGGCGTAACAAGATGGAGGATATTTGACATGGCCGTGGTGCTTGGCTGCGAACTGCCGGACGAGCTGCTCTACGACGTCGAGAACAACATGTGGTACCTCGAAAACGACGATGGCACCCTGACCGTCGGCATGACCTCCGTCGCCATGGGCATGGCCGGACCATTGGTGGCAGTGACGCCGAAAAAGGTCGGGCGCAAAGTGAAGCCCGGCAAATCCTGCGCCACCATCGAATCCGGCAAATGGGTCGGGCCAGCCAAATTGGCCAGCGGCGGCGAAGTGGTCGAAATCAATGACGCCTTGGTCGCCACGCCCGCATTGGCCAATGAAGACCCTTACAATCAGGGCTGGTTGCTACGGGTCCAGCCCGACGATTGGGCCGGAGTCAAACCGCAATTAATTACCGGCGACGCTATCACCGCCGCATTCGAAGCAAAGATGCAGGCCGACGATTTCGCCGGCTGCGAGGCGGCTGCTTGAACAGGGGCCGCCGCGATTAGGTTCCACCAATAGGATCCACAGTTAAATTCCATTAGGGGAAAAACGGGAGAGAAAAATGTCCGAGGAAACCAGTAACGCCAAAAGCATGTCGCTTATCGTCACCAAGGGAACGTTGGACTGGGCCTATCCGCCCTTCATTCTGGCGACCACGGCCTCCAGCATGGGCCTGGATGTCAGTATGTTTTTTACTTTCTATGGCCTGGGCCTGTTGCAAAAGAAAATGGATCTGGAGGTCTCGGCATTGGGCAATCCAGCCATGAAGATGCCCATGGCCGGCATGCATATGGGCATGCCCAATCTTATCGCCACCATGCCCGGTGTCGGCGCCATGGCCACGGGCATGATGAAGAACATGATAGAGAAAAAGGGCGTTGCCTCGATCGAGGAATTGCGTGAAGAGGCGATTGAGGGCGATGTGCGTCTGATCGGCTGTCAGATGACCATGGACTTGTTCGAGTTCAAAAAAGATGACCTGATCGACAATATCGAGGTCGCCGGCGCCGCCACTTATGTTGAGAACGCCCTGGAAGCGGATATCAACTTGTTTATCTGATAGCCGTCACGGCTAGTTTTGAAGAAGGAATTATTTGATGGCGGACCAAGTATTGGATGCCAAGGGCCTGAATTGCCCCCTGCCCATCCTGCGGGCAAAAAAGGCGATCAAGGGCATGGAGACCGGCGGCACGTTGGAGGTCGAGGCCACGGATCCGGGCTCGGTCAAGGATTTCGAGGCCTTTTGCCGCGTCACCGGAAATGACCTGTTGGAATCCTCCGAGGAAGACGGCGGCGTCTACAAGTTCCTGATCAAAAAAACCGGATAGCATGCCACGCGCCCCTGACCCGCCAACCCCTGACCTAGTGGGTCAGGGGCGTGCGGTGTGTTGGGCCAGCTAGACCAGGTCTGACTTTCGCAAATTGTCGGCCAGGGTCCTAAGGAAGACGATCGAGGACTGGGTCTCCGGATCACCAAGCATTTTCAAGGTCGCCATGATGCCGCCTGGTGCGGCGTAGTCGGCGGAGTCGCGGATTGCACCGTTGACCGCTTCCTTGGCGGTATGGGCCAGATCGGCGACTTCCTCGTTCGCCAGATTGCTCACCATATGCTCCATGAAGCCGGCCAGGCGCTCGACCATGCCGTCGGTCATGGCATTGCGCATGGCACCAAGCAAACGGATCAGCTCGAATGTAGCGGTCAGATCACCCGTCCGGTGCAGCACCGTCAATTCGTCAAGCAGGCTATGCACGGCATCGCGCGTATCCTCCTCGTTGAGGCGGTCCAGCAGCTCCAGGCCATTGCCCAGGGTCGCGGTCAGGCGTTCCACCATCTGATCCGTCAGGGCATCACCGGCCGCCGTGATCAGGCGGTCGATCCCTTCCGGAGCATTGGGTAGGCTGTTAATATCACTCATCGCTCAGCCCCCCTTACAGCAGGCCGCGCGCGGACAACCAATAGAGGCGGTTGTAGGCAAGCTTGAACCAATGGATCATCTTCGAGGGCGGGCCCGGGTTCGGCGGCGTTGTGTAGTTGAACCAAACATAAGTGCCGCTATCCATGCCGGTCTCGACAAAGCAGAACACCTTGCCGTCGTATAGCCGCGCGGTACGCCCTTCCAGCACCAGGGATGCCAGATTGTCGATCAACGTATCGGCCTCGAAATGCGCCGTTGATCCCGCCTTGGAGATCGGAATGTTGGTGGTATCGCCAACCACGAAGACGTTGGGAGAACCTTCCCTGTTCAGGGTTTCCCGGTCGGTGGGCACCCAGCCGCCGGCGCCCAGTTCGGAGGCCTCGATCACCTCGGCCCCGCGATGAGGCGGGATCGTCACCAGCAGATCATACGGAAGGGTCGAGCCTTCCTCTGACTCGATGGTCTTGGCCGCCGGATCGACCGCCTTGGCGTTGAAGAAGGTCTCGTATTTGATGCCGTATTTGTCGAACTCGGCATTGGCCCAATGGGCCACCGGTTCCAGGGCATGCAGACGGCCGATGGGATAGGTATAGGTGATCTCGGTCTTGTCCAGCAGGCCGCGCTTTTCGAGGTGGTCATACAGCATGAAGGTGATTTCAAGCGGCGCCACCGGGCATTTGTGCGGCGCGTTGACGTTGACCACGATCTTGCCGCCGTCAAAATCATCCAGCGCCTGGCGCATCTTTCGGGCGCCGTCCAAATCGTAAAACCAATGCGCGCCCTCGGCCATGCCGGGGATTTCATCCGGCACGATGCGCGAGCCGGTGGCGATCACCAGATAGTCGTAGCCGAAGCTTTTGCCGGACTTGGTTTCAACCTGGTTGCCCTCAACATCAATCTTGGTCGCCGGATCGACAAAGAAATTAACCCGGCGGTCGAGCACTTTTTTTCTGGTCGCGGAACAGCTCTGTTTCGCGGATGCCGCCGAATGGAACGTACAACAGGCCCGGTTGGTACATATGCTGGTCCGTCGCCCCCAGCATGGTGATGGAAACCTCGCCCGTACGCAGCTGGCTGCCCAACTGGCGGCAGAGCCCGTTGGCGGTAATGGTGCCGGCCAAACCGCCACCGACAATCAGTATGCGCTTGCTCATTATTCGTTCCTCCCATGTTATATTTGGGAAGCCACGCCATTAGCTGGCTTTCAACCGGCTTCCTTCCAGAAACTCTGTTTCATTTACTATTTTGCCTTGATAATGCGGATGCTCCAATAACCGTCCAATTCCTCTGATTCACCCATTTCATGCCCCACCTTGGCAACCCATTCGGGAATGTCCTTGATCGAGCCTTGGTCCGACGACAAAACCTCGATCTCATCACCGATTTCAATCAGCTTCAATCCAGCTATCAGTTCCAGCAAGGGGCCGGGGCAAAAGGCGCCTCGGGCATCGATGGTTGTTGTGCTCATGATTACGGTTTTTCTTGCGCTGCTATAGAACAATCAATTCGCCCGCCTCGGCATCGGACAGGAATTTCGTCAGCCCGCCAGCCTCGTCGAACAGATCCTCTACCAGATCATCCAAGGTCCATCCCTGGATGTCCAGCGCCATTGAACAGGCAACGATGCGCAACTCACCCAGCATTTTACCCTGGGCAAAAAGCTCCATGGCATCCGGCGCGCCCTTTTCCAGCATCAGATCGGAAAAGGCGCCGCCCTTATAGCGTTCCTCCGCGCTCAAACCCTTTTGGAAGGTTGCGACCGCCGCCATGGAGACAAACAATTGTGTCGGGCGTTCCGATACGGCGGCGACGGAAGCCATCATGCCGGCCAGTTGCACCTTTTCGTGCTCCGGCGAGGCCAAAACGATAAACAGCGGACTGACGGACATACTCACGCTCCATAGCAACCGGGAATTGTCGGAACAAATTCAGGCCATGATCATAGCCAACTCGCGATGGCATTGTCATGATTTTCACGGTGCCGGTCTGTGAAACCCGGGGGGCCTTATGGCAGATAGGGTAACGATGCCACGATCAGGGCGGCACCGACGATAATGACGGCAAAGATGATCTGGCCCCGTTTCGTGGTCCAGCTCTTCGGCACGCCAAGCAGGATGGCGATGCGGCGGGCGCCCAGCCACCAGACCAGGCCGCCGACAATAATCAGTAATAAAAGTACGGCTTTCATTACCGCGGACGCGCCCTAGAGCCTAGGCCGCGTCGTCCTTCAAGTTGGCATCCAGGTAATTGCCGACCTCTTTGTTCACCCGGTCCATCTTGCCCTGGAAGAAGTGCGTCGCGCCGGGGATCTTGCGGTAGTCAATGGCGATACCGCGCTGGGCCTGCAGACGCTCGGCCAGGGCGGCGGCGTCCGCCTCGGGCACGGTGTCGTCGCGGCTGCCGTGCACGATCAGACCGGATGCGGGACAGGGCGCGAGAAAGGTAAAGTCGAAAT
>CAYWYB010000008.1:14759-33325 GCA_964462145.1 uncultured Rhodospirillaceae bacterium | reverse complement strand
AAAAAAAAATGAGGCCGGCCCGATCGCTTCGGGCCGGCCCATTTCGTTCGCTTGTTCGCGGAATTACAGGTCCGCGTAGCGCTTCAGGTGATGATCCTTGTTGCCGAACATGGTGTCGATCATGGTCAGGCGCTTGAAGTAATGGCCGACATGCAATTCGTCCGTCATGCCCATGCCGCCGTGCAATTGCACTGACTGCTGTCCCACGTAACGGCCGGAATTGCCGATCTGCACCTTGGCGGCGGAGACAGCCTTGGCCCGTTCGGTGGGATCTTCATCGCCGATCTTCAGATTGACCATGTAGCACATGGACCGGGCCTGTTCGCATTCCATGAACATATCGACCATGCGGTGCTGGAGGACCTGGAATTTCGACAGAGGCACACCGAACTGCACCCGGGTCTTCAGGTATTCGTTGGTGGTTTCCTGCAGGACGTCCATGCAGCCCACGGCCTCGGCGCAGATGGCGGCGATGGCCTGGCCAACAACCTCGTCCATCAGCGCGGCGCCGCCGCCGACCTCGCCCAGAACGGTGCCGGCGACACCGTCCATTTCCAGTTCCGAGGCGCGCAGGCCATCCACCGTGGGATAGTCGCGGCGGTTCAAACCGGCGGAATTATTATCGACCAGGAACAGCGTGATGCCGTCCGCATCCCGGCTGCCGCCCGACGTGCGGGCGGAGACAATGATCTTGTCGGCCGTGGCGGCATGGAAGACCACGCCCTTGTGGCCGGAGATGCTATAGCCGTCGCCGCTTTTCTCGGCCTTGCATTCCACATCGTTAAGGTCAAAGCGCGATTGCCGCTCGGCATAGGCAAAGGCCAGTTTCAACTCACCCGCCGCCAGTTTGGGCAGCAGTTCGGTCTTTTGTTCCTTGCTGCCGCCGGCCACCAGGAAACCGCCGCCGATCACGATGGACGACATATATGGCTCGACCACCAGGCCGCGGCCAAATTCTTCCATCAACACCATGGTTTCCACCGCACCGCCGCCGATGCCGCCAAATTCTTCCGGCAAAGGCATCGCCAGCCAGCCCAATTCGGCCATCTTGGCCCAATTTTCCTCGCTGTAGCCGGTGTCCGAGGCGACGAGCTTCCGCCTCGATTCCAGTTCATACTCGTCACGTACGAACCGTTGCACGCTGTCCTTCAGCAGTTGCTGTTCTTCGCTGAGGGAAAAATCCATGACGCTCTCCTACTAATATTTTCTATCTATCAACTAACACGATCCGCGCAGGCGGAAAAGCACCCATTGCCCCAAGTTCGAACATTGGCCCCTACATTCCCAAAACAGCCTTGGACAAGATATTACGCTGGATCTCGTTGGAGCCGGCATAAATCGCTGTCTTGCGGTAATTGAAATACTGCGGCGCCGCCGGCGCGGCGTAATCCGGCCCTACCGATGGCTCGTTATAACCATGTACCAGGGCATCGCGGATATAGGGATTGCCGTAATGGGCCACCGCCCGCAAGGTCAATTCCGAGGCCAATTGCTGTAGATCCGTGCCGATGATTTTCAGGTACGAAGCCTCGGCGCCGGGATTGGCATTGCCCAGGGTGCGCAGTTCCAGGAATTCGTAGGTTCGCAGCTGCACTTCATAGTCGGCCAGCTGCGCCGCGAAGGCGGGGTCGGCGCTCAAGGCCGCACCATTGGCCCGCTCCTGATCGGCAATGGAGCGCAAACGGTGCAACTGTTGTTTCAGACCGCCCGTCAGACTGTTGGAACGTTCGAACAGCAACAGGAACTTGGCATAGGTCCAGCCCTTGTTTTCTTCCCCGATCAGATTTTCCACCGGCACCCGCACATCGGTAAAAAAGACGCTGTTGACCTCGTGGCTGCCATCAATGGTGATAATTGGCGTTACCTCGATACCGGGGCTTTTCATATCAATCAAAAGGAACGAAATGCCTTCCTGGGGCTTGCCCTCGTTCGAAGTGCGGACCAGGCAAAAAATCCAGTCCGCGAATTGCGCCAGGGTGGTCCAGGTCTTGGTGCCGTTGACCACGTAGTGATCACCATCCCGCACCGCCTTGGTTTGCAACGAGGCCAGATCCGAGCCCGAACCCGGTTCGGAATAGCCCTGGCACCACCAGGCGGTGCTATCCAGAATATCGGGCAAGAAGCGCTGTTTCTGTTCGTCGGAGCCAAAGGTAAAGATCACCGGCGCCACCATGCGCACGCCAAACGGAATGACCGGTGGGCAGTAGCCTTCAACCTGTTCGTTCTGGAACATGTAATGCTGGGTCGGGCTCCATTCCACGCCGCCCAGCTCCACCGGCCAATGGGGCGCGAACCAGCCCTGATCGTTCAGCTTTTTCTGCCAGAAGACGAAATCTTCCTTGTCCAAATGCAAGCCGCGTTGAACTTTTTCACGCAGATCAGCCGGCAGGTTTTCACCAATGAATTGACGCACCTCCGCCTGAAAGGCCAGGTCCTGGTCTTGAAATCGCATATCCATGTGACGGGTTCCCCAATATGCCTAAAGTCCCAGCACCATCTTGGCGATGATGTTGCGCTGGATCTCGTTACTGCCGCCATAAATGGTCGCGGCCCGGCTGAACAGATATTGCGGCATCTGCGCCGCCGCATATTCAGGCCCGATGGATGGCTCGTTCCAGCCATCGCTCAATTGTTCCAATTCAAACGGCGCCGCGTAATAACCCAGGGCCTCGATGGTCAATTCGGTGAGCTGCTGGCGGATTTCGGTGCCGCGAATTTTCAACAGCGAGACCTCCGCCCCGATGGGGCGCCCGGCTGCTTCCTCGGCCAGGAAGCGCAAGTTGAGATATTCATGGGAGGTCAGCAGCACCTCGACCTCCGCCACCTTTTTGGCGAAGGAATTATCATCCATCAGGCTTTCACCATCCGAACGTTCCTCGCCCGCGATACTTTTCAGCCGGCGCAGACGTTGCTTCGATAGCCCAACTTCTGAGATCGATTGACGCTCATGGCCAAGCAGATACTTGGCATAGGTCCAGCCCTTGTTCTCCTCGCCGATACGGTTCTCCACCGGCACCTGTACGTCGGTGTAGTAGGTCATGTTGAAATGATGGCCGCCATCGATGGAAACGATCGGCGTTGGATCAATCCCCGGCGTTTTCATATCAATCAGCAGAAACGAGATGCCTTCCTGTTGCTTGCCCTCGCTCGAGGTACGCACAAGGGTAAAGGTCCAATCTGCGATATGGGCCGATGAATTCCAGGTCTTGGTGCCGTTGACCACGTAGTGATCGCCGTTCCGCACCGCCTTGGTCTGCAGCGAGGCCAGATCGGAACCGGCGCCAGGCTCGGAATAACCCTGACACCACCACTCCTCGCCGCTCAGGATTTTTGGCAGGAAGCGTTCCTTTTGCGCATCGGTGCCAAAGGTATAGATCAACGGGCCGACCATCAGCAGGCCAAAGGGAATGGTCTCGGGCGTGTCGCACTCCGACATCACCTCATCAAAGATATAGCGTTTCGTGGCATCCCACCCGGTGCCGCCATATTCCACTGGCCAGCCAGGCGCGGCCCAGCCCTGCTCGAACAGAATACGTTGCCAGCGCTGGATGTCCGGCTTGTCGATGGCGCGGCCCTGGCGTACTGATTCGGCGATATCAGCCGGCAAATTCTCCTTAACAAAGGCCCTAACCTCGTCCCGAAAGGCCAGATCGTCATCGCTGAAAGCCAAATCCATTACGCGTCACCTGATTTGATATTGCCAAATTTGGCGGAATGCTAGTGCCTGAGGGCCGCGAAAACAAGAGAACACGACGTCGCACCATCGACCCAAATATGGTTAACAAAAAAGTAGTGTCCAATGGCTTGGAGTCAGGGAAAAATAATGCTACCAAAATGTAACACTTTCGGTCGAAGTAATCGGCCAGCGGGCGACGAAGTTTCGCCGTTTAGACATTTTTGACTTTGATTGCTCGCGAGTTATGCCGACATGATCAGCCCGTATTTGCAAAAGCCGCTGCGAAGCCTCACCGAGGCGGAGGAAGATAAGCAGATTAAGGATCTCCGCAATCGGCACAAGACGATCAGACTCGCCAATAAGCAGGCGGAACGGGGCCAAGCGGAAAATGTTTATCGCTTTGGCCAGCGCATGACCACCAAGTTCGGTCCCCGGTCCACCTAAGTTTTTATCTTGATTATTGTCTTTGGCTCCATCGGACTGGATATAGTCCAGACGGTGCGTCAATTGCCGCGTCCTGGCGAAACAGTACTGACGGCGGACTACGTCATGCTGCCCGGCGGCAAGGGCGCCAATCAGGCCCTGGCGGCGGCCCGGGCCGGCGGCGATGTCTGTTTCGCGGCCTCTATTGGCGATGATGATTTCGGGCAAAGGGCACTTTCCAATCTGGAGCAAGCGGGTGTTGATCTATCGCCGGTCGTACGGCGCGCGCGCCCAACCGCGTGCGCGACGATTTCCGTTGATAGCGAAGGGGAAAATCAAATCGTTGTCTCCTCCGGCGCCAATCTGGAGACCACGGCGGCGCAACTGCGGGCGGCGCCAGGCGATCTGGTCCTGCAGCAAATGGAAATTCCAATAGCTGAGATTTGCGCCGGTGTGGACCTGGCCCGACAACAAGGCGCGCGAACCATATTGAACGCGGCCCCGTTTCAGGCAATCCCCCCATCGACCCTGGCTAAACTGGATATCCTGATCGTCAACGAGGTTGAGGCGCAAATGCTGGCGGACGACCTTGGCCTTGACGAGGCAGACCTGGCAAAAGCTTGCGCGGCCGTGCAGCAGCGCTTTGCCATGACAGTCATTCTGACCTTGGGCGCCGATGGCGCCATGGCCTTTGCTGCCGAGCAAAGCTTGCGGGCGGGTACGCTATCCCTTCGGGCCCTGGATACGGTCGGTGCCGGCGATGCCTTTGTCGGTGCCTTCGTGGCGGCCATGGCAAACGATGCCAGCCTGGCCGACTGTCTGCGCTGGGGCAGTGTGGCAGGCGGTCTGGCATGCCTTGAACCCGGCGCGCAAGATGGTGTGCCCGACCGAACCGCGATTGAAGCCCGTCAGGACGAAATCAGCATCTCGAGTTTTTAGCGAAGCGCTGCGGCGATATTGCCGCCCCCCCCCTTAACGCAGCGCGGCGGCAATATTGCCGCCGTCGACCGTCAGCACCGCGCCGGTGGTTTTTTCCGCCTTGGCCAGACTTAGGAACGCCTGCGCCACATCTTCCGCCGTGACTTCCCGGCGCAACAGATTGCCCGCCATATAATCCGCCTCGCTAACCCCGCGCGCGGTTGAGCGGGCCGCGACCATATCCTCGGTCAAAAGTCCGCTGCGAATACGGTCCGCGTTGACTGCGTTGGAGCGGATGCCCTGATCGCCGTAATCCACCGCGTATTGCCGCATCAGGAACATGGTCGCCGCCTTGGGCAGACCATAGGGGCCAAAATCCGGGCCCGGATTAACCGCCTGCTTCGAGGCATTGAACAGCAATACCCCGCCCGTTCCCTGCCGGGCCATAACGGCCACGGCTGATTTCGCGATCAATTGATGGGCGAAAAAGTTCAACTCGAAACTGCGGCGTAGAAGCGCATCGTCGACCTCGCCGATCTTGCCCTGCCAAGCGGCCCCGGCATTGGAGACGACAATATCGATGCCGCCATGACGTTCGCAGATCTGATCAAAGGCCGCCTGTACAGCCGCCGCATCGGTAACATCGCAACCGATGCCCATGCCATCAAACGCCGTTGCTGTCCTGGCTGCCTCGTCGCCGTCGAGATCCAGCACGGCAACAGCGGCCCCTTCGGCGGCGAATGCGGCGGCTGTCGCGGCACCGATGGCGCCCGCCCCGCCCGTCACGGCAACCACGTGGCCGGCCAGAGGAGATTGCTTCGCGCGGCCCAGCTTGGCCTGCTCCAACGACCAGTATTCGATATCGAACAAGTCCTGCTCGGCAATCGAGGCAAAGCTGCCATGGGCTTCCGCCGCCGTGATCACATCGATGGCGTTTTCGGCGATATCGGCCACGATGGCGGCGTCATCAGCGGTGCGGTCAGCCGCGAACAAACCCACGCCCGGCACCAGAATGACCTTGGGCAGTGGATTTACCATGATCATGCCAGCGGCGGCATGACGCTCGAAATAGTCCTGGTAGGCAGTCACATAGTCAGCCACCGCCGCCTTCGTTTTTCCGGCGAACGCCTCGGGATCGTCACCATCAGGCGCCGGCAGAACCAGCGGCAGACCCTTGGTGCGAATGGCGTGATCAGGAGTGACCACGCCGGCCTTGCTATAGCGGGCCAGATCCTGTCCGTTAACGTAATTCATCACCGCTTCGCCACCGCGATGATCCAACACCACGCGCCGGTAACCGCCGGGCATGGCGCCATCCGCTTGCGCCAACGCGGCCCGCAAAATTGGCCCGACTTGGGACGCAGTCGGTGCCGTCGCCGGCAAGGCCGCAGCAGGAAAGATCTTGCGCCGGCCCCATTGCAGGTGATCCTCGGCCCGGCTGACCAAATCTATCATGGCCTGATACGACGATGCCGCCGAGCCGCCAAAACTGACCAGGCCATGTTTGGACAAAATCAGCCCTTTGCAATCCGGTTGTCCGGCATAGGCATCCGCCGCCGCCTTGGCAAGGGCCAGGCCCGACATATGATAGGGCACGACGGCCACCTCGGCCCCAAACAGTTCGGCGCAAATGGCGTCTCCGTTCGGTTGATCGGACAGCGCCAGAATGGCCGAGGCATGGCTGTGATCCACATAGGCCTGGGGCAGAAAGGCATGCAATAGGGTTTCCACGGACGGGTCCGGTGCGCTGGACTCCAGCAGGTTTCCCCGCAGCAGGTTGACCATAGCCAGATCGTCCAGGCTTGCCAACGATTGCAGACGGCGCAAGGGTTCCAGCCGCACCGCCGGCATGCCGGCGGCTTCAAGCACCGCCATGTCCCAGCCGCTGCCCTTGATAAACAGGACCTCCGCATCATCGCCGCTGGCATCCGTGGCGCGGGCCTTCAACGATGCGTTGCCGCCGCCATGCAATACCAGATCCCGATCCTTGCCCAACAGCCGGGCGCTATACAGCCGCAAGGCCAACTCTTCGCCAATACCCAGCCCGCCGCAATGATCGGCGTAGGCCTGGGCCTCCTTATCGGACCAAAGATTTTTCATTCCGCTATGCGGCGCTGGCGGCTTGTTCGGGGTACAGGCCGACCAGTCCGTCCCGGCTGGCTTGGCAGACACCCCGTTCGGTAATCAGGCCGGTAACCAGGCGGGCCGGGGTTACATCGAAGGCGTAGTTGCCCACGGCTGATCCTTCTGGGATCAAGCGCACCGTGGCCCCCTGCCCCGCATCAGTCACGCCATGAATATGAGAGACCTCCACCCCGTCGCGCTGCTCGATGGGAATTCCGGCCACGCCGTCGCCCAACGTCCAATCGATGGTGGAATGCGGTAGGCCGACGTAGAACGGCACCCCATTGTCATGGGCGGCAAGCGCTTTTAGATAGGTGCCGATCTTGTTGCAGACATCGCCGTGGGCGGTGGTGCGGTCCGTGCCGGTGATGCACAGATCGACCATGCCGTGCTGCATCAAATGGCCGCCGGCATTGTCGACGATCACCGTATGCGGTACGCCGTGGCTGCCAAGTTCATAGGCGGTCAACGCGGCACCCTGGTTGCGGGGCCGGGTCTCATCGACCCAGACATGCACCGGAATCCCTGCGTCATGGGCGGTATAGATGGGCGCCAACGCCGTGCCCCAGTCCACCGTGGCCAGCCAACCGGCATTGCAATGGGTCAGAACGTTGACCGGGCGCTGCTTGTCGGCGCGCTCGTACGCTGCCTTGATCAGATCGGCACCATGTCTACCAATGCCCTGGCAGGTCGCAACGTCGTCATCGCAGATCTCGGCCGCCCTGACATAGGCCAGTTCACGGCGTTGGTCCTGCGCCACCGCCAACAAGCGCCCCCGCATATCATCCAGCGCCCAACGTAGATTGACCGCCGTGGGCCGGGTCGCCAACAGTTCATCGTAGGCCGTCTGCAAGGCAGCGTCCGAGGCATCGGCATGGGCCGCCAAGGCCATGCCATAAGCAGCGGTGGCACCGATCAGCGGCGCGCCGCGCACAACCATGGTCGCGATGGCCGATGCGGCCTCGGCCACATTTGTCAGACGCATGATTTCAAAGACGTGGGGCAGCAGGGTCTGGTCGATCACTTCCACCGACCAGCCATCCGCGCCGAGCCAAATGGTGCGGTAGTGTTTACCGTCAATGTTCATGATCGGCGTCCTCTAAAAACTCGATTCATCAACCTACAAATAACCCGCCATTGACGTCGAGGATAGAGCCGGAAAAATAGGATGCCGCAGGCGAGCATAAAAAGGCCGCCGGCCAGGCGATTTCTTCCGGCTCGCCAATCCGGCCCAGGGGATAGCGCTCTTTGGGATACGGCGTGGTGGCGGTCATGGCCGAGGCGATGGGCCCCGGCGCGATGCCGTTGACCAGTACGCCCTGGGGCGCGGCCCGTTGCGCCAGCCACCAGATCAACGCGTGCACGCCACCCTTTGAGGCGATGTAGTGGGGCTGCACGATTGGAGAGGTGCCGCCCATGCGGCCGCCGATCGAACCGATCATGACGATCTGGCCGCCGCCCCGCGCAGCCATGCGCGGGATCAACTCCCGCGCCAGATGGATCGGCCCTAGCAGATTTACATCCATGACCCGGTGAAACACATCGTCCCAATCCGGGTCATCGGCCCAGTCTTCCTCCAACGGACAGATCCCGGCACAGGCAATGGCGGCATCCAGGTCGCCGGCGGCGGCGATCAGATCCGCATTGTCCTGGCGCCGGCTGACGTCACATTGATGGCCGGTGGCATCGACGCCCTGATCCCGCAATTCCTGACATAAATCATCCAATGCCTCTTGCGGCCCCGCATCCGCCAGAACCAATCCCGCGACCCCCAAGCTGGCGCATGCACGTGCGGTGGCAAGGCCAATGCCGCCCGTGGCGCCGGTTAATAAGATGCGCCGCCCGGTCAAGTCGATGGCGTTCTTGAGTGACATTAGCAATTCCTTTTTGATTCTGATCAAGGTGATTGTTGGCAAGTCTGCAATAATGTGGCTTATTGTATGCTAGACAATCAATTATCCGTCATGAACCAACCATACAACGGAATAACAACACCACAAAATTAGCCCATGACCGTACAAACCGAACTTCCCGAATATGAACCGCATGAAACAGCAGACCGCAATGTTGGCTTTCTCCTGAATGACACCGCACGGCAAATGCGCACGATCTTTGACCGGCGCATGCGCGAACTGGGTCTGACCCGGTCACAGTGGTGGGTACTCAACCACCTCTATTTCAATGAAGGTCTGTCGCAGACAAGCCTGTCCGAGATACTTGAAATTGAAAGGGCGACCCTGGGCCGTCTTCTCGACAGGCTGGAAGCAAAGGGTTGGATCGAACGGCGTTCCGTTGAAGCAGACCGCCGCGTGAAATTGGTGTTTCTGGCCGGCGCGGTAGATCCGCTGTTACAGACCATGCGCGCCATAGCGGCGGATTTACGGTCCGAGGCTCTGGCCGATCTATCGGAAGACGAACAAGAAAGGTTCATCTCCACCTTGATTAAGATTAAGAATAATCTCTCTGCCATGGTAGAGAACGGAAACGGCAGTGTAGATAGTACGAATATGAAGGATCGCCAAGATGGCTGAGCCCGCGATGCAAGACGATGAAACCAAAACGGGCGAACCAGCGGGTGCCACTGTTTCGGAGTTGCCAAGCTCCACGCCACGGCTACGCCGGCGCTGGATACAGGGCCTAATCCGCTTTTTCCTAATGCTTGTGGTACCGATTGTCGGCATTGTTTATGGCGCCGGTCTGTGGGCGGAAAGTCTGCGCTATATCGGCACGGAAAACGCCTATGTGAAATCTCACGTAGTTGCGGTCAGCGCGGACGTCTCGGGCCGCGTGGTGGAAATCAACGCACTGGATAATCAGGCCATCAAGAAAGGCGACGTTCTTTTTCGCATCGACCCCCACCCCTTTCAATTGGAAGTCGATGCGGTATTGGCGCAGCTGGATGGCGTAAAGCTGGAGATCAAGTCGAAGCGAATGGCCTATCAGGCCGGGCTGCAGGCGGTCGAGGAATATCGTGAATCCGTCCGCTATATGAAGCAGGAATACGACCGCGCCACCGAATTGACAAAACGCGGCGTCGGCACCACGGCTAAACTGGACGCCGCCAGGCATGACCTGGAAATGGCCAAGCAGCATCTGAAGACCCGCAAGGACAACAATCAGATGGTCCTGGCGGAACTGGGCGGCAACCCGAAGCGGCCCGCCGAGCAAGACCCGGAATACCAGAAGCTTGTAGCCGACTATGGCACCGCGCAACTGGATCTTGAACGTACGGTCATCAGGGCACCCACGGACGGTACGGCATCGAATGTAAAATTGCGGTTGGGTGAATACGTTAGGGCCGGCACGCCGGTATTCGCCATGGTGGAAAGCAGTGACACCTGGATCGAGGCGAACCTGAAGGAAACGCAGCTTACCTACGTTCAATTGGGCCAAAAGGCCACGATCGTGGCGGACGCTTTTCCCGACAATATCTATAACGCGGTTATCGACAGCATCTCGCCGGCCACGGGGGCTGAATTCGCCCTGCTGCCGCCGCAGAATGCCTCCGGCAACTGGGTCAAGGTGGTGCAGCGGATACCCGTTCGGTTGCGGATCGTCGATGAAGAGGGGCGCAAGGTTTTGCGCGCCGGCATGACGGTCACCGTAACCATCGATAGCGAGCGGGAGCGGAGCCTGGGCTTGGTCATCCACGACAGCCTGAAAGGAACGGCCGCCGAGGACTTCACCCCCGACTTCGTCCTTGGCTGGCTGGCTGAAGACTAGTGAGCTGCCCCAGTTTAATTCGTCAACAGACGCAGCGCCTCCTCGCGTAGATCAACCTTGCGGATCTTGCCCGATGCGGTCATTGGGAAGTCATCAACGAAGATCACGTGGCGCGGAATTTTGAAGCTGGCGACTTTGCCCCGGCACAGGTCAATCACCGCATCTTCCGCGATATCGCTACCCGGCGCGCGCTGGACAAAGGCGACGGCGACCTCGGACAGTTTTTCGTCCGGATAGCCAACGACGGCGATCTGAAAGATTTCCGGATGCGCCAGTAATAAACCCTCGGTCTCCATTGGGTCTACGTTTTCGCCACCGACCTTGAGCATATCCTTGTAGCGGCCCAGAAAGCGCAGGTAGCCGTCCTCGGTCCATTCCGAGGTATCACCCGTGTGGAACCAGCCGTCATCATCGAAGGCAGCGGCCGTTTCCTCCGGCTTTTTGTAATAGCCCAGCATCAGGCTATAGCCCCGGATCAATAATTCGCCGGGCACGCCCGGCGGCTGGTCGGCGCCGGTCTCCGGATCAATGACGCGGATTTCATAACCCAGTCCCGTCTTGCCGGATGTTTCACAGCGATGGGTCTCGTCATCATCCAAGGAATTCAGCGCCGCGCCCAGCCAGACCTCGGTCATGCCGAAGCCCGACAAATTCTTCAGCGGCGCCAGGGCCCGGGCGCCGGCCCGCGTCACCGGTGTGGCACTATGCATGCCGGCGGCGAAAATGCCCGTGCGCAAGGTGGAGATATCCCGCGGCCGGGCATCCTGGGCCTCCGTCAGGCCCTTCATATGCGCCTCGAAACCATGCATGACGCTGACGCCTTCGGAGACGACCAAATCCAGGCTTTCATCCGGCACGAAGGTCTCGGTGAGGATTTGCTTGGCGCCGGTCAACAGCGACATCAAGGCCCCCTCCGAATAGCCAAAGGCGTGAAACAGCGGCAAATAATTCAGGATCACATCGCCTTCCCATATGCCCATGCGAAAGGCGCGTTCCTCGATATTGCGGATCAGCTTGTGGCTGTGCATGGCACCCTTGGGAAAGCCGGTGGTGCCGGAGGTGTACATGATGAAAACAGGCTCATCGGGATTAACCGCCGCCGCCCGCGCCGCCAAGTCCGCATCGGCAACCACGTCACCGCCGCGCAATGTTTCGTCATAAGAGACAACGCCAGGGTAGTCCTCCCGGCCCAAAATGATCACGCGCCGCATTTCGGGGAAATTAGCATCCTTAATGTCACTGCCTGCCTCGGGCAGTGCGATGACCTGACGCACCATGTCCAGATAGTCGATGGGGCCGGATACATCATGGGTGATCAGAAAGGCGCTGTCCGATTGCCGGATCACATACTCCAGATCGGTGGTGCGAAAGCGGGTGTTGATGGGCACCTGCACGGCGCCGATCTTGGCCAGGGCGAAGGAGATAAAAATCCATTCGGCGCAATTGTTCAGCCAAAGCGCAACATGATCGCCTGGCGCGACACCTTGCGCGATCAGGCCCTTGGCGGCCCGGTCGACCTCCATCCGAACATCGGTGAAGGAGTAGCGCTGGTCCTCAAAAACCAATCCCTCGCGGTCAGCGAAACGCGCTGCAGCTTCATCGGCCAGATCGCCGAACCGCCGTTTACCGTACCACTCCATTACCCAACGCCCCTAACTCTTGCATCATCAATCAAACAGTATTCTCGACCAGATTAAGCCGACTGGTCAAATGGGTCTTTGTTATAAAGGAACAAATCGTTTGTCCGTCCACGGAAGCCGCCAATGCCACCAACCCAAATAAGCCGCAATGAAGACGAACAATCAGTCATACGGGCCATTGCCCAGGGTGGAGACGACCGCCCGGTTCTGATGCTGAACCTAAACCGTTACAAGCCAGGTGCCGGTTTTCCCGGCAGCGGCCTGCATCAGGAATATATGGCGGGACTGGAGGCTTTTCTGCCCGTCGTTGGCGGCAGGATTCTCTGGCGCATGCCGGTTTACGGGCAGGCGGTGGGAGAACAGAAAATTGATGAAATCCTGGCTGCCTGGTATCCCAGCCACCAAGCCTTTCTCGATCTAGCCAGCGCGCCGGGCAGCGAAAGCAATTACCGCCTGCGCGGCGAATGTGTGGAATATGCGGTAATCCATCGTTGTCCCGGTGACCAATCAGGCCTGATGCCCTAAAGCTCCACCTCATCACAGGGGCAAACGCTGGCCGGGCCGCCGGGTGCGATAAAGTCGGCCCAAATGGCATTGTGATGGGCAATGATCCGTTGCGCGCCTAAATGCGGGCGGTCGGCAGTGGTATGGCCGTCGCTGGGCGCTGTCGTACGATAGCCCCGCGACAGGGCGCTGCGCACGGTGGTATCGACGCAATAATCCGTGGCGCAGCCGGTAATGATCAGATGGCCGATATCGTGGGCCGCCAAAACCTCCCCCAGCTCCGTATCAAGAAAGCTGTCGCAAGCGGTCTTGGCGACGATCCTGTCGCTGTCTTCGATCTGCAATGCGGGCAGCAGATGCCAGCCCGGTTGCGAGGGGTGGTGGGGATCGCCCACTGGCCCGTCATGGCGGATGAAGATCACCTCGCCGCCATGTTGCCTAACCCGTGCCGCCAGGCCGTTCAGGCGGCTGACCAGGGCGTCTGCATCGTGACGTGGACTGGCTTCAGTGAAGGAGCCAACCTGCATATCAATGATGATCAGGGCGCTGGCGGGCATGGCTAGGCAGCATCAGGCCAATGGTGAGCCCAGGGGTAGGCCTGTTCCACCATCGCGGCGAGGCGGATAATGCCGGCATCGGCCATCATCGGCCCGACGATCTGCACACCCGCCGGCAGGCCGTCGGCCATGATGCCGCAGGGCACGGTAATCGCCGGGTGGCCCGTCATGTTGAAAGGATGGGTGTAGGGGTACCAGGTCTGCCGGATACCGCCGGCGGTCTGGTTGCCAATGGTGATGGGCTGGTAAAAATCGTGATCGGCATTGATGGCGGTGCGGCTCAAGGTTGGCATCATCAGGAAATCAACCCGTTCGAACCAGGACTGAATGCGCCGGTAAAGCTGGGTGCGGAAGGTGATGGCGCGTTGCAGCTCCACCGCCGAATAGGTCTTCCCTTCCTCGATCCCACGCAGCAGGGTCGGCGTCATACGCGCGCCGAACTCCGCCAGCTTATCTTCGAACCGGGCCACCCAAAGCGATTGCGTGATGACCAGCCAATAGGGCTCGGTATTCTCGAACGGTTCATCGAACGGGACAATCTCGGCCCCCGCAGCCGCCAGAGCATCCCGGCGCAAGGCGCAGGCTTCCAGTACTTCGGGATCGATCAGATTATTGCCCATATGGCTCATCCAACCGATTTTGACGCCGGACAAATCACCCTCCCCCCGCGCGGCGGCAACATAATCGTCGATGGGCAGGCCATGGGAATGGGGATCGTTGGGATGCGGCCCCGCCATCACCGCCAGCATCAGGGCGGCATCCGATACCGTGCGCGCCATGGGGCCAAGGTTGGAAAAATTGCCGAAGCCGTCCGGCGCCGTGTCGTGGGGCACCAGACCCATGGTGCCCTTCATGCCGACGACGCCGCAACAGGCGGCGGGAATGCGGATCGACCCCCCCGCATCCGTACCGATGGAAAGCGGCGCCATACCCGAGGCCAGCGCCGCCGCCGAGCCGCCGGAAGAACCGCCGGAGGTCCGCGTCAGATCCCAAGGGTTCAGCGTCCGGCCAAACAACGGTGACTCGTTCATGGGCTTGTGGCCGAACTCCGGCGTCGAGACCTTGCCCAGCATAACCGCGCCGGCCTGCTTCATCCGGGTCACGGCGATGGCGTCCCGCGCCGGTACATTATGCTCCAATATGGCCGAGGCATAGGTGGTGCGCACGCCGGCTGTATCCACCAGATCCTTGACCGTATAGGGCACGCCCAGCAATGGCGGTACAGCCTCGCCATTCCCCCCGGAAGCAAGCAATGCCTCCGCCGCCGCCGCTTCCTCCCTCGCCCGTTCCTCGCTGATCGTGATGAAGGCATTCAAGGCTGGATTGGTCTTTTCGATATGGACCAGGGTGGCGTCCAGGGCCTCGGTCGGGGTAATCCGCCCTGCCCGGATTTCAGAGGCCAGATCATTGGCGGATAGCCGGACAATGTCGCTCATGACTAACCGCCGCGTGCCTTCGCATACAAGGGCCGGCCCAGGCAGCGATCCAACCAGACCGTCAAATTCGGCCAGGCGGACAGGTCCAGCTTGGCGATCTTGGCCCAGCCGACCACGGCCGAGGCATTCAGGTCGGCGACGGTAAAGCACCCACCCATCAGGTATTCCTTGTCCGCCAGAGCATCATTCAGGACCGCGAGTGGCTTGGCCAGCTTTGCCTCGGCCGCCGCCACAACGGTTTCATCCCGTTCCGCCTCCGGCAGCAGCAGGCGGTTTTTCAGGGCATCCAATGCCGTCGGCTCCACCTCAGTCGCCGCCCAGAAACTCCATTGCGTGGCCAGGCCCATTTCGGCGTCATCTTTGGGCCCCAGATCGCCGCCGTGCTTGTTTGCCAGGTACAGATTGATGGCAAGGGATTCGAATAGACACAAATCACCATCCTGAACAGCCGGCAGGGTGCCATTGGGATTGATGGCCAGGAACTCCGGGGTTTGTGTGCCACCACCGCTGTAATGGAAATTGTTATGTTCAAAATCCAACCCCAGTTCCAGGGCCATCCAGATGACACGGCTGGTGCGTGTGTTGTGGGCGCCGTGTATGATCAACTTGCTCATGGTCTACTCCGCTACTTTTCGAAAATCAGGTTTGCGTTTTTCCATGAAGGCGTTCACCGCCTCCTTGTGTTCGGGTGATTTATAGGCCAGCTCCAACGCCTCGGTTTCCCGCGCCAGGATGGTGTCCAGATCGGCCTCGCTGCCATTCTGGGTCAGCAGTTCCTTGACCATGCGCAGCTGCCGGCTGGGGTTCTGGGCCATCATGTCGGCCAGGGCCACGGCTTCGTCCAGCAGACTGTCATGGGCGACCAGACGATCGGCCAGGCCCAGTTGCACCGCCTCCGCACCCTCAATGGTGCGGGCGGTCAGGGCCGCTTCCGAGGCATTGCCCCAGCCCATGCGCTGCACCAGATAATGCGAGGAAGCCAATTCCGTCACCACGCCCATCTTGACGAAAGCGCAGGCGAACTTGGCCTTGTCCGAGGCCATGATGAAATCACAGGGCAGGATCTGGGTCAGGCCGACACCAACGCAGGCGCCATTGATGGCCGCGATCATTGGTTTCGCGGCGCGCACCGACTTAACCCAACTGGCGGAGGTGGAGGGACGCTTGGGCCCATCGTCGTCCAGCCGCGTCTTGAACATGGCGCCAATGTCCGCTCCGGCACAAAAACCGCGCCCGGCGCCCGTAATCACCATGGCGCCCATGTCGCGGTCATTGTTGACCCGCTCCATGGCATCCAGCAGCTCGTCACGCATTTCGTAGGTCCAGGCGTTCAGCTTCTCGGGCCGGTTCAGGGTCAATAGGCCAACAGCACCGTCCGTGCCGGTTTTCTCGAACAGGATCGTTTGATAGTCCATCTGGTGTCATCCTCCCAACTGTGTACACAGCTACCAATAAAGCGAAACCACCGCCTTGTCAGCGGTGGTTTCTGTGGTTTCTCGTAACTGAACCGCCGGCGCGGTCCTATGGGAGCAAAAGACCCCTAGGCGTCATCGCCCAGCTTCTCCTTGACCCTTGGCATCACTTCCGTGGCGAACAGTTTCATCGAACGCATGGTATCTTCATGGTTCATACCGCCGAACTTCATTTCCGCCATCCAATGGTTAACGTTGGCTTCCTTGGCGTAAGTCACGATCCGGTCCGCCACATGCTCCGGGTCGCCAAAGGCACTGCCCCATTCCGACAGATCATCATAGGTGACCTTGGCGTGGGCTTTGCGCACCGTGTCATAGATTTCGTAGCCTTTATGGATCTCTTTACCCGGCGCGCCGGGCAAAACCACCTGGAACAGGTCGTGGTACCACATGGCATGTTTTTCAGCGATCCGCTTGGCGTCCGCGCTGCTTTCGGCGACGAAAGTCTGCATCAACATTGGTTGGTCAAGCGCCATGGGATCGCGGCCCGCCGCCTGCATGTGCTGGCTATATTCGGCGAATTGCTCTTGCACCAGGTCCAGGGATGTAAAGCGCGGCGCCCGCAAAATTGAGAGGCCATGTTCGGCGGCCAGTTTGTATGAAGGCGGCGAGACGGCGGCCATATAGATCGGCGGATGTGGGTCTTGCACCGGCGAGGGATAAAGCTGCACGTCCTTGACCTGCCAGAAGTCGCCTTCGTGAGAGAAGCGCTCGCCCGAAAAGCATTTCAACAGGATATCCATGGATTCAAAGAACATCTCGCGGGAAACATCCGGGTTTTCGCCAAAACCGGCGAATTCGCCCGGCTGATAGGCCCGGCCCACACCCAGCAGCAGCCGGCCTTCGCTCAAACAATCCACCAGGGCGGCCTGTTCGGCGACCCGTACCGGATGCTGCAACGGCAATAGAACGACCGCCGTGCCGATTTTGATTTTCTTGGTGCGTTGCGCGATGGCGGCGGCCATGGTCAGGGTGTCCCCCAACATGCCGTAGACGGAGAAATGATGCTCCGGCAACCAAATGGAATCAAAGCCTAATTCCTCGGCCAATTCCACTTCTTCCAAAAATTCCTTGAAAACCTGGGCCTGCGGAATTTCCCCGTATTCGCTGAACAGATACATCATGCCGAATTTCATTGCGTTCCTCCAATCGTGTTTATTTATTAAATTCTAACAAACGTTAGATTATTGCGGAGTACGCTAGATGCGTCAATATGACCAAGCCACTTTTTTACATAACGCCTACCTAATAACAACAGATTGATTGACAATTTCCCAAGTCAACCCATGTCTGAATTGGTAGGCCTTGGCATCTTCAACATTGGTAAGCCCACATGCAAGATTCATTGGTCGTGGTTACAGGTGGCAGCGACGGCATCGGATATGTCTGCGCCGAGCAACTGGCATTGATGGGTGCCCGGATCATACTGGTAGGCCGGCACGGCCAAAAATGCGCCAGCGCGGTGGCAGCGTTACAAAACAGCACGGGCAATGCCAATATCTCGTTTGAAGTCGCCGATCTTTCCCTGCTTCGCGACGTACGGGCACTGGCCAAGAGGCTGCTGGACGGCTATGGCCACATAGATGTGTTGCTAAACAATGCCGGCGCATATTTCGAAACACGTACCGAGACCGCCGAAGGGCTGGAACACACATTCGCCCTTAATCACATGGCTTACTTCCTGTTGACCGATCTGCTGCTACCCAGCCTCGAAAAGGCCAAGCAGGGACGCATCATCAACGTGGCCTCGCGGGCACACCGAAATGCCAGCCTGAATTTCGAGGATCTTCAGGGCCAGGCAACCTATGCCGGCTGGCCTGCCTATTGCCGCTCGAAACTGATGAATATCATGTTCACCTACGCCTTGGCCCGCCGCCTGTCCGACACGGCGGTCACCGCCAACAGCCTGCATCCGGGCTTTGTACGCAGCAAATTCGGACACAATAATCCAGGCCTCACCGGCCTCATGGTCCGCACCAGCCAGGCACTGTTGGCCATCTCTCTCAAGGCGGGCGCGAAAACATCCGTCTATGCGGCAAGCGCGCCGGAGTTGGCGGAGACGAATGGCCTGTATTTCAACAAATGCCGCGCCG
>CAYWYB010000008.1:0-14749 GCA_964462145.1 uncultured Rhodospirillaceae bacterium | reverse complement strand
TCCTCCGCCGTTAGCATGGACGTGGAAGCCCAGGAGCGGCTGTGGGAGATCAGCGTCGAGATTGCCGAAAATATTCGTTAAACGGCGCCATTGGCGTGGGGCATCAGGGCGCCCAGGACAACGCGGTGGAACGGCGTGTCGATACCGTGCTTTTCGCCGAGACGGCAGATCGTGCCGTGCAGCCACTCAACCTCCAGCCGCCTGCCGGCTTCAAGATCGGTCACCAGGGAACCGCGCCAGGTCGGCGGCATCATGTCGCGAATGCCCAGCACGCCGGTTTGTTTGTCCGCCTCGCCCATTTCCACGCCCTCGGCCCGCGCCACGGCAATCAGCTCATCCATGGCTTCCTCAATCAGGCGCCAAGAAGGCGGTGTCTCGCGAATTCTGCCCATGGGCAACCGCGTCAGGCAGCTCATGCCAGAGGCCGGGGTCAGAACCAGAAACTTACGCCACAGTTCCAGCTCGATGTCCGGGCTGATACTGACGTCAAGCACCGCCTTTCGGCCCAGTTCCTCCAGCGCCTGCATGCGTACGCTGGCGCGCCCGTCCGGCTCGCCGGCAACCAGGCCATTCATGGCGTTGTGCTGGATCACGCCGGGCGCGGCGATCTCGCCATTAATAAACGCGACACCGGGTACATTGTGTTGCGGCCCGGCGATCTTGGATATGATCGCGGGCGTATCGATGCCATTTTGCAGGGAAACGACGCCGGTATCCGGGCCCAACATGGGCAACAGGTCCCTGACCGCGGTTTCCACATCGTAAAGTTTGACGCCAAGAAAAATCAGATCGACGGGCCCGACCGCTTTTGGATCATCGCTGGCGGAGGCCGGATTGACATGCACATCGCCTTCGGGGCTGGTCATCTTCAGGCCATCCCGGCGGATCGCGGCCAGATGCGCGCCACGAGCGATAAAGGTTACATCAGCCCCCGCCTCGGCCATCCGGGCCCCGATATAGCCCCCCATGGCCCCCGTCCCCATGATCGCAATTTTCATGTCCACCCCTCCCCTTTGAGAGGACCAGTGTAGCGATCAATTCGTCAGGTTCAAAACTTCAATCTGTTCGGGATGGGTAGCCTCGATCGACGGGCCGTTGAAATGTTTTAGCCAGCCGCGCACGCGGACCCGCCGGCCGACCATGGCGGCATGCTCAAAACCGGCACGGTCGAACAGCTTGCGGTCCCGTGGCGAGACGGTGATGGTGAAATCCTGGCGCCAGTCCTGGCCGAAATTAAGATAGATCCGCCCCCTTATCTGGGCCGATTTCAAAACGATACCCTCAATCAGGAAAAAGCCGTCCAGACCGCCGTGCAGCTCTTCCTGTTGCCAGACCCGGTACCAGCCATGGTTCCAGATCCCCGCCTTGGCTATCCTCGCGCTACGCTCGGCCGCCAACAATTCGGGCACCACGGCGCGGTTGTCGCGAAAGCTATAGACCCTGGCCATGCCTTGGCGCAGCAATTCCTGCTGTATCCAGACGCCATCTTCGCGGTGCAGATGGGCCAGGGCGCGGCCGTAACGGTCCGTGCGGCGGCCGCCATAGGATAACTTGACCACCCGGCCCAGGCTCAAGGCCTCCAGCGCCTGCTTGGCCTCCCTCGCCAGGGGCCAGGTTTTGAAATTGCGCCGGCCCAAGGGCAATTTTGGCGCCTGAATACCCACCAGACGGACTTGCACGCCGTCATCCAGATACAGCGTATCGCCGTCCACGACGTCCACCACCCTGCCCTGGCCGCTTTTGACCAGCGGGCCGGCCACGGCGCCGCCAGCATAAAACAACGCGATAAAGAGGAATAACCGGATAATCATGCGGCTTTATAGCATCCCGCCGCGGAAAATGCCGCGCGGCGCGCTTCCCCCCGCGCCTAGGCTCCATTAAACTCTCGCGAAACGTGGGAGGAGACGCGGTATGAGGTTACGGAATTTGCATCATGTTGCCTGGATCGGCGCGGCCGTTATGCTGTTGCTGGGGCAGCCTGCGCAGGCAGACGATCCCGATTTCATTGCCTTCAGCGCCGGCGCTTTTGATATCGGCAAGGACCAGACGGCGGCCGAGGGCCGGTTGGAATACCGTTCCGACATAAAACTATGGATCTTTAAACCCTTCGCGGGCGTCATGGGTACCTCGGACGGCGGCGCCTACGGTTATGCCGGTGTGCTGGTGGATGTGTTTTTCGGCAAGCGCGTGGTCAGCACCATCAGCTTCGCACCTGGCGCCTACGCCAAGGGTGACGGCAAGGACCTGGGCCATGACCTGGAATTCCGCAGCCAGCTCGAGATCGCCTACCGTTTTGACGACCGCTCCCGCCTTGGCCTGGCGCTATCGCACATGTCGAATGCCTCCATCGGCGACAAAAACCCCGGCACGGAAAGCCTGATGCTGACCTACGCCCTGCCCGTCCGCAAGATATTTGGCGATTAGGAGAGATTTGTGCGCGTTTATACGGAATTAGTGTTGGGCAAGACGGATCCCGGTCTCAGGGCCCCGGAGATGCCCATCGATATCACCAAGGCCTACGATAGCGCCGCCTTGATCGATACCCTGGGTTTCGACGGCATTGTCTCGACCGAGACCAAGGAAGATCCCTTCATGGTGCTGGCGCTGGCTGCCCAGGCCAGCGAAAAGGTCTCGCTGGCGACCTCCGTCGCCATCGCCTTTCCACGTAGTCCGGCGGTAACGGCGATGTCGGCATGGAATTTGCAGCGGCTGTCGGCGGGACGCTTCACCCTGGGCCTCGGCCCCCAGGTCCGTGGCCATATCAAGCGCCGCTTTGGTCTGGAGCCACACCCCATGGGACCATGGATGCGCGATTATGTCCGTGCCGTCCGCGCCGTTTGGGACTGCTGGCAGAATGGCACGGCGCTGGATTTCGACAGCGAGCATTACAAGCTGAACCTCATGGTGCCGCTGTTTGATCCCGGCCCCATCGAGCATCCCCATATCCCCATTCACCTGGCCGCCCTGAACACCTATATGTGCCGGGTCGCGGGCGAGGTGGGCGACGGCATGCGGCCGCATCCGGTCTGTACGCCGAAATATATCCAGGAGGTGATGAAACCGGCCTTCGCCAAGGGCGCCGACATCGCCGGGCGTGATCCGAACGCCATGGCCATCGCCATGAAACCCCTGGTCGCCACGGCACCCGATGAAGACAGTCTGCAAGCCAGGATCAGGGAAGTACGCGCGCGGGTCTCTTTCTATGCCTCGACGCCGGCCTACCGCAAAGCCTTTGATATATTCGGCTTGGGCGAGCTGGCGGAAAAACTAAGCCATCTTTCAAGGGCGCAAAAATGGGACGAAATGCCGGGCTTCATCGATGACGAGGTGCTGAATACCTACGCCGTTGTCGGTACTTACGAAGAGATCGGGCAAAAGATCGTTGACCGCTTTGAAGGCGTGCTCACGGACGTGGGCTTTTCCATCCAGGTCAACAACCCCGGCGACAACGAAATCTTAATGGATATGGTGCGTAAGATACAGGCGGGCAACGGCCCGAACTAGCAAACTGGCTAGCCGACTTTCGCCCGCGGGGTCCGCGACCCCATGTCACACGGCTATATATTAGAAATTACGCTATTCACGATCTTGATGTTTTAGCACTGGTGGTTTTCGGCCAGTCGGTGTTTGAGCATATCAGGTATTCGTATGCTCTCTTACACCCGAGGAAAGACGATGAAAAAAAATAATGAGTTCGCGATTTGGAGCACGGTGGCCTTGGGCCTGGTGCTCTATGTGTCGACTTTTGTCATGGTATGGAGTTCCACGTCCGATTACCGGGAAAATATTAGCCGTCCCATGACATCGAGCTCGGCGACGATCCAGAGCAGCCTTAACTAGCCACAAGGCATCAGAGCGCCGGAGCCCGGCACGAAAGCCGGGCCCCAGTTCTATTCTGATGCTTCTAGTTTAACGACCGCAATTCCAGTTTGGCGATTGCCTCCCGGTGAACTTCATCCGGGCCATCACCGATGCGCAGGTAGCGCGCTTCGGAGAATGCGTGCGCCAGACCGAAATCGTCGGAAACGCCGCCGCCGCCGTGGATCTGAATGGCCCGGTCCAGGACCCCTTGCGCCATCAGCGGCACCACCACCTTGATCATGGCGATTTCCTTGCGCGCGCCCTTGTTGCCTTCCTTGTCCATTTTCCAGGCGGCATTCAGGACCAGCAGGCGGGCCTGGTCGATCTCACATCGGGAATTGGCGATATCGGCCCGCACCGTGTCACGCTCCGCCAAGGGCTTGCCGAACGCCACCCGCGCCTTGGCCCGGCGCATCATCTCCTCCAAGGCGCGCTCCGCCTTACCGATCAGGCGCATACAATGGTGAATGCGTCCAGGCCCCAGGCGGCCCTGGGCGATCTCGAAACCGCGCCCCTCGCCCAGCAGCATATTGCTGGCCGGCACCCGGACATCCTTGAAGACCACTTCGCCATGGCCGTGAGGGGCATGTTCGTAGCCGAATACGGGCAGCATGCGAACCACTTCCAGGCCCGGCGTATTGGTCGGCACCAGGATCATGGATTGCTGTTTATGGCGCTCGGCATTGGGATCGTTCTTGCCCATGACGATGGCGATCTCGCACTTTGGGTGACCGATGCCGCTGCTCCACCACTTGCGGGCGTTGATGACGTATTCGTCGCCATCCCGGTCGATACTGGTTTCGATGTTGGTGGCATCGGACGAGGCCACATTCGGCTCCGTCATGCAAAAGACCGAGCGGATCTCACCGTCCAGCAACGGTGTCAGCCAGCGTTCCTGCTGGGCTTCGTTGCCGTATTGGGCCAGAACCTCCATATTACCCACGTCAGGCGCGGCGCAATTAAAGACTTCCGGTGCCATGGGCGTGCGGCCCAGAATTTCCATGATCGGAGCGAATTCATAGTTCGAGAGGCCGGGACCGAATTTCTCCTCGGCGATGAACATGTTCCACAAACCCTCGGCCTTGGCCTTGGCCTTCAGCTCCTGCAGGATCGGCGGAAAACCGTCCCACTGGGTAGCGGGCTCGTGGGTCTGCTCGGCATAGATTTGCTCCGCCGGATAAACATTTCGGTCCATGAAATTCTGGACCCGCTCCAGATAGTCTTTGCAACGATCCGTAAACTCATACATTTGCTGTCTCCACGGTAAGCTTGGGGTATGTTGGGGGTCAGTATAGACGATGTAAGGGAGTGGCGTCATGGGAAGCTTTGATCATGCCGGACTAAGGGCCGAAGTCGCGGAATTTGCGCGAACTCAAATCGCGGTGCGCGAAGGGCTGGGTGCACAGCACGATTTTCCGGCCGATCTATGGGCCGCCATGGGAGAGGCCGGCCTGATGGCCATCGGCCTGCCGGAACAATACGGCGGCCGGGGCGGAGATTACCGGGCCCTGGCCATGGCGCTGGAAACCCTGGCTGACGCTGGCGGCTATCAGGGCGTGGCAATATCCTGGATGGGCCAGGCACTGAATGCACGCCTGCATATCCTGGGCCTGGGGACGGAGGCGCAAAAGCAGCAATACCTGCCGGGTATGGCAATGGGCCAACATACCGCCTGCATGGCGATTTCCGAGCCTGGCGCCGGCGCGCACCCGAAAAAGCTTTCGACCCGTGCGGAATTTGTTGGCGATGACGTCATTCTTAACGGCGAAAAAGCCTACCTGACCAACGGTCCCCTGGCGGATCTGTTTTTGGTGCTGGCGATCACGGATGAAGTCGATGGCCGGCGTTCCTTCTCCTCCTTCATTGTGCCAAAGAACAGCGAAGGATTGGAAATCACCGCCGGGGTGGAGGTGGACTTTCTACACCCCTCGCCCCATTGCGGCCTGAGACTCACGGATGTACGCATTCCTGCCAGCAACCGTCTGGGGCCCCTGGGCGATGCCTTCAACGCCATATCGCTGCCCATGCGCCGGGTCGAGGATGCCTTGGGCGCGGCCAAAACTGCCGGTGCCATGCGCCACCGTTTTCGCCTGTTGTGCCGGGCGGCGGCGGAAAAACCATTGGATGCTGATATAGAATTGACCTTGGGCCGCCTGGTCGCCATGCCGGAGGCACTGTCAGCGATCGCCCTGAGAGCGGCGGAGTTGCTGGATAGTGGCCGCGATGACGTTGATGAAACCCTGTCGCTGCTGGCCGCCGCCGCACGGGAAACCGCCAGAAAGGTGGAGTGGGAGGTTGAGGCATTCATCAACACGTGGGATATAGAGGTGTCGGACGCGCTTTCCATCGCCAATCGAGACCTCGTGAAATCCCTGGGCATTGCCGCCACGGCACGAGACCTGCAGGCGCGAAAGCGTGGACAGATATTGTTGAGCGGTTGATTTTTGACCGCGACGCTTAAAAGCCAAGACCGTAAACCGAGACCGTAAATCTAGTGATTGAAAAGAGACCATGACAGAACCCAACGCCGCCAAATTCGACAACGTGGAAAACATCGTCACCGGACTTGGCGATCAGGGCTATATCGCCTCCCGGCAGATCGCCACCGCGATCTTCGTAGCCGAAAATTTGACCAAGCCGATCCTGGTCGAAGGCTCCGCCGGTGTTGGCAAGACCGAATTGGCCCTGGCCAGCGCGGCCTGGTTGGGCCTGCCGCTGATCCGCATGCAATGTTACGAAGGTCTGGATGAATCCAAGGCATTGTACGAATGGAAGTACGGCAAGCAGCTGCTCTATACCCAGATCCTGAAAGATAAAATGGGCGATGTGCTGGGCGATGCGCCGGGCCTGGAAGCGGCCATGCAGAAACTGCATGGTTTTGGCGATATGTTCTTTTCCGAGGAATTCCTCGAACCCCGCCCCCTGTTGAAGGCCCTGCGCCAGAAACACGGCGCGGTGCTGCTGATCGATGAGATCGATAAATCCGACGAGGAGTTCGAGGCGTTTCTGCTGGAAATCCTCTCCGCCTATCAGGTCACCATTCCGGAAATCGGCACCGTCAAATCCACCGTGCCGCCTCTGGTCTTCCTGACCTCGAACAATATGCGCGAAATGGGCGATGCCTTGAAGCGGCGCTGTTTGCACCTCTACATTCCCCTGCCCGACGCCAAGCTGGAAGAGCAGATCGTCGCCGCCCGCGTACCGGATGTCGAGGAGAAGCTGCGGCGCAAGCTGGTCTCTTTCGTGCAGCAGCTGCGCGAGCAGGATCTGAAAAAGCTGCCCTCCATTTCCGAGACCCTGGATTGGGCCCGTGTCCTGATGCTGTTACATGCCGATGATCTGGCCCCCGACATGGTGCGCGACACCTTGAATGTCCTGTTGAAGTTCGAAACGGATATCGACGCAATACGACCGCAGATCGCCGAATTGACCCGCAAGGCCCGTCAGGACGGAGACCGAGGCTATGCAGCGACCACTTGAGAATTTCTTCCGCGCCCTGCGCGCCGCTGATATTCGCGTCTCGCCGGCGGAAAGCATTGATGCCCACCGTACGGTCGATGTCGTCGGCTACGGTGACCGCCAGCTGTTCAAGGACGCCCTGTGCGTTGCCCTGGCCAAGACACCGGAAGAAGTTGCCAATTTCGATGAATGCTTCGAGATGTTTTTCCAGCGCGATGAATTCAGCGACCGCGATGATGGCGAGGATGGTGAGGACGGCGGCAGCCAGGCCCCCGAGAGTGCCGAGAGCGATGCGGACTTTGCCGATCAGCTTGGCAATGTGCCCCTGGCGGAAATGGTCATGGATGCCGACGGCAGCGAACTGGCGGCGGCCATGGAACAATCCGCCAATCGGGTTGGCGCGACAGAAATCCGCTTTTTCTCGCAGCGGGGCTATTTCGCCCGGCGTATTCTGGACGACATGGGCCTGCGCGATCTGGAACGGCTGATTGCTTCACTGCGACGCAGCGGCGAAGGCGATGAGGACGGTGACGGAGAAGCGGCCCAGGATCTGGCCAACCGCCTGGAACAGGGCCGGCGGTATCTGCTGGATGAATCCCGGCAATATGTGGAACGGCAATACGAGCTATATGCCCGCGCTAACGGTGAAAACCTGCGCGAGGAATTCCTCATGGAAACCCGCATGTCGAACCTGGAACACCGGGATTTTGACCGCATGCACCGCATCGTCCGCCGCATGGCGAAACGCCTGGCATCGCGCTATAGCCGGCGGCGCAAACAAACCAAGCGCGGTCAATTGGACATCCGACGCACCATGCGCCGCAACATGCCCCACGACGGCATCCCGTTCGAGGTTCTATGGAAGCAGATTAAGATCGAGCGGCCAAAAATCCACGTCATTTGCGATGTTTCCAAATCCGTCGCCGCCGCCGCGCGGTTTCTGCTGTTGTTCCTCTACTCCCTGCACGAGGTGATCGCTCATCTGGAGGCCTATGCCTTTTCCGACAGCCTGGTCAGTGTCGGCGATATTCTGGAAAACAACGACGTAGAACAGGCCATACCGGAAATCATGAACGCCATCGGTTTCCGCTCGACCGATTATGGCCAGGCCCTGATGGATTACGAAGAAAGCTTCATGGATGATTTGGACCGGCAAACCACGGTCATTATTCTGGGCGATGGCCGCTCCAACTTCACCGACCCGCGCATTGATATCATGCGGCAAATCCACGACCGCTCCCGCAGCGTCATTTGGCTCAACCCGGAACCGGAAACCTTCTGGGGTACCGGCGATAGCGAAATGCCCCGCTACCGGCAGTTCTGTCATGTCGCCAAGACATGCTCCACGGTGGTCCATCTGGAACGGGTAGTTGATGACATTCTGAAAAGCTACGCCCGGGCCTGAGCGCGGATAGCGCCATGCCGCCAACGGATTACGAGCAAATTCAAAACCATCTCGCCCGCTATTGTCATATCGTGGACAGAGACGGCGTCGATGCCATCGCCGCGTTATTTTGGGACGATGCAACCTTGGAATTCGACGGCACCTTTAATGGTATTGCCGAAATACGCGGCTGTTACAGCCAATGGATCGAAAAGATGCGTGATCCGGTTGTTGGCCTGCGCCACTTGATCCACAGCCCGAGCATAGAAATTCTGGACGCAGAAGCCGCCGCCGAATGCTATTTCGATGCGGATTGCCATATCAGGGCGAATGACAGGCCCATTCAGCTGCGCGGCATCTACAAAGACCGCCTGGCAAAACGAAACGGCGAATGGCGGTTTCTGGAACGGCAAATCATTTTGTACAAATCGGCCCTATAGCTTGCGTCGCAACTTAGCCTGCGGCACAACGCCCCAGGCCGTTGCCCGACCCATTTCCGGCACCCATTTATATCGTGACAGGCACCCCGGTAAACATGGGAGATGGGTCATGGTCGAAACTCACACTCAACCGCTATCCAATTGGTGGCCGAGCATTGCGGACCCCGTGCGCCGCTTTGGCAACAAGGTCGTGGACTACTTCAGCCCCGCATCCGATGCGGCGGCCACGAACGATGCCTATATCGTCGAGGTCGAACTTCCAGGCGTCAAGGACGAGGACATTACCATCGAGCAGCACGGCAACATGCTGATCGTGAAAGGTCACAAGCACTCCTCCCACGAGGAAGAAGACAAAAATTATTACTTCTCCGAACGGACTTACGGCGCCTTTCAGCGCACCTTCAGATTACCGCTGGATGTTGAAGAGGGCGGCATCAAGGCCTCCGCCGAGGACGGTGTGTTGACCTTGCATCTGCCCAAACGCAAGGACGTCGAGCCCGCGAAACGCACGATCTCCGTGCAAAGGAAATAGCTTGCGTTAGGTCTATGCGGCGCGTCCGGGCATGACCATCGCCTGGACCCGGTTGCGGCCGGCGTCCTTGGCTCTGTAAAGGGCAGCATCGCTGCGCGCGATCAGCTCTTCCAGATCTTCGCCTGGGCAATACTGTGCCACACCGGCGGATATGGTGATTGCGGCCATTTCTTCGCCCGTGCTTTTGCGGACAATGCGGCGCTTGGCCACCAAAGCGCGGATGCCGTCGCCGACTTTCAGCGCATCCTGCAATCCGGCCCCCGAAAGGACAACCGCAAATTCCTCGCCGCCGTAACGGGCGACGACATCACGGCCCTTGACGCTTTCCTTCAGCGTGCGGGCAACCAGGCGCAAAACCTGATCGCCGACTTGATGTCCGTGGGTATCGTTGAAAACCTTGAAACGATCCACATCGAACAGCAACAGAGACACCGGTTCATCCTCCGCCACGGCCTTGGCGGTCAACTCCCGTAGCTTGATATCGAAGTATTTTCGGTTTCCGATATCGGTCAACACATCGGTCATGGCTTCGCGCTTGACCGATTCAAGGCTGCCGCGCAGCTCCTGCACCTCGCTGGATGAGCGCTCCAACTCCTCGCGCAGTTTGTTGTTCTGCTGCTGCATTTCCTGGGTTTGCATCATCATTTTGGCGATCAAGGCCTGGACTTCCTTGCCGTCATCAAGCGAGATGGCGCCGCTGAATGCTTCCAGGGCGTTGCTGTAGGCATCCGCATCCACATTCGCTGTCTGCAGAATTTCTTCAATTCTGCCAACGGACTCGGCCATTTTTTCGCCGACATCCAGTATCTGCCCGGCTGTTTCCAGATCTTCTACGTCGTCAGATTGGTCGCCTGATGCCATGGCTCGCCTCTATACCCTTAAGCTATAGGTGTTTCATGCCTTTCAGCATATTCAGATAAGCATGAAAGAAGCTAATTTCTGATTAATTCAAACATTACAATTGATGCATATTCGTTACATATTGGGCTACCATGGCCGTGGTTGATTCCATCCGACACAGTTCAGCTTCCTAAAACACTTGAATTTGCTCTCGCCTGTCCCATTCTTATCAAGCAACTTAGGCCAACATCTATGAAGCCCGTGAGGAATTAAAAGACTGAAAACAGTAGTCAAGAACTAGAATGGAGATATTGTCTTGCATGTATTTGTATAGCGAAATGATTTCGTTTTGTGAGTTGCTTGCCGACAAGCCACGAACGGACATGTTTTGAACGAGCAACCCAACCATAGGCAACTCGCTGATTTGGCGCGTGTATTGATCGACATTCCGGTCGGTTTCTGCATTTTTGACCTGGATTTTCGTTTCACCTTCGTCAACGAATATCTGGCCGTGCTCAATGGCGCATCGGTCGAGCAGCACATTGGCCGCACTATTTTCCAAGCGGTCCCGGACGTCGCTGCGGGGGTCGAGGCACAATTGCGCCAGGTCGTCGAAACAGGCGAGGCAATCATTGGTGGCGAAGTCGAAGCCGAGACGCCCGCTTTCCCGGGCGAGAAGCGCTTCTTTCAACATACCTATACCGCGATAAAAGACGATTTCGGCACGGTTATCGGCGTGTCCTGCCTTGTTCAGGATATCACCGAGGAAAAATCCGCCGAGGATGGCCTGCGCCGAACCCGCAAGCAGCTTAGAAATCACACTAGAAAATACACCGAACAAATGCGGGAGAGTGAGCGGCAGATCCGCATGATCACCGACGCACTACCGGTGTTGATTACCTATATGGGCAAGGACCGGCGCTTTCAGTATGCCAACAAGACGGCCGCGACATGGTATGGCCGCCCGATCAATGATGTGGTCGGCAAAACCGTCCCCGAACTCTTGGGGCAGGAAACCAATGAAAAATTCGAACCTTTTATCAATAAGGCCATAGCCGGGAAACATGTGACCTTCGAGACGACAGTCACATATCCGGACCGCCAAACCCGCAACGTCCATGTCACCTATGTACCGGATATTGCCGCGGTAGATGGAGAGGTACAGGGCTATTTTGGTCTCGTCGTGGATTTGACCGCTTACAAACAGGTGGAAGCGGCGCGCGCCGCAGCCGAGATGTATCTCTCCAGCGCCATCGAAAGCATTTCGGAAGGGTTTATTCTCTACGACCAGGACGACACCTTCGTCATGTGCAACGACAGGTTTAAGGATTTTTATCCTCGCATGAGGGACGTTTTGGTTCCCGGCACCAAGTTGGAAGACCTTGCCCGCCTGGCATTCGAGCGCGGCGTTGACACCGATTCCACTGAAGATGGGGCCCAGTGGGTGAGCTTGGAGCACGCCCAGCGGCAACGCGGACGGAGCTTGCACGAACAACAATTGCGGGACGGACGGTGGCTCTTGTGCAGCATGCGCAGGACAGCCGGCGGTTATACGGTGGGAATCCGGACCGACATCACGGAAATCAAGCAAACTGCCGATGATCTGCGCCATGCACAGAAAATGGAGGCGATCGGCCAACTAACAGGCGGCGTCGCCCATGACTTTAAAAACCTCTTGGCAGTCGTCATGGGCAACCTGGAACTGCTGTACGCGCATACCGAGTCCGACGAGACGCTCGGCAAATTCGTTGAACGCGCCATCGCCGCCTCCAAACGCGGCGCCGATCTGACCGACCGCCTGCTGGCATTTTCCAGAAAGCAGCCGCTGCGGCCGGTGCCGATTATTATCGATCAATTGGTGCATGACATGCAGGAACTGTTGGAGCGCACACTTGGCCGCGAGATCGAGATCGAGTTCACGGTTAGCACCGGTCTTTGGCCATGCGAGGTCGATCCGGGCCAATTGGAAAATACCATTCTGAATTTGTCGCTAAATGCCCGGGACGCCATGCCCCATGGCGGCAAACTGAGCATCGCAATATCGAACGCCAATCTTGAATGCACCGAAGCGGCGGGATTGGAAAGCCTGACGCCAGGCCGTTACGTACTGTTGGCGATCAGTGACAGCGGAACCGGTATGGCGGCGGAGGTCATGGAACAAGCGTTCGATCCATTTTTCACGACCAAGGAAGTGGGCAAGGGAAGCGGCCTTGGTCTCAGCATGATTTACGGCTTCGTCAAACAGTCGGGCGGCCAGGTGCGGATACTTTCAAAGATCGGCGAAGGCACGACGGTCAAAATTTATCTGCCGCGGTCAAGCACCGACGCGGTCGCCATACCCAATGCCGAGGTCCGCGCCATTATTGATACCACGGCGCAGGGCGAGACGGTCCTGGTGCTCGAAGACGATGCCGATGTACGCGCCGTCACCGTTGGCTTTCTAGACCAGCTCGGCTATCAGGTACTCGAGGCCGGCTGCGCCGAAACGGCGTTGGAACAAATCGAGCAGGACCAGAAGATCGATATGCTTGTCGCCGACATCATTCTGCCCGGCGACAAGGATGGCCGGGACCTCGCCGACAAGGCACGCGGCCTCCTACCCAGCCTGAAGGTCCTCTATATCTCCGGCTTTACCAAGGACGCGATGGTTCATCATGGCCGCCTGGAAGGGCATGAGCATTTGCTGGCAAAGCCGTTCAGCCACGAAGAATTTGGCGTAAAGATCCGCCAGATCCTCGACGGCGTGCAATAAATTCCGTCAGTTTCCTAACAGGCCCTCGATGGATGCCGCCGCGATTTGCAGGCCGCGTTCGATGATCTGGTTTTCCCATTGCCGATCATCACGGCAAAATGCCGCCCTGAAGGCCGCCTTGATGGTACTGCCGTCGCGGTCGCGGTGATGCCACCACCAGGCATGCTCGTCCTGCAAGGCCGGCAGAATGCCATCAAATGGCAAGGTGCCGAATTCCAGAGTCAGGCAGATGACCCGCGCGCCGACCAACGCCTCCATGGCGCCGACCCCGGTTTTGCCATGGTTGATCTTGGCGGCGGCGGCGGTGACGTCCTCGCCCCACCAAGCCTTGGCCAGGTTATAATCATCGGACTTGGGCAGGTGATAACACATGGGGCTGCCATACCCTGATGGACCCAAACCGGTATGAATGTCCACGTAGGCCGCCAACTTCACATTCGGCAACATCTTCGGCAAATATTCCCGCAGGGCCCGGTTCGACCACACCGGCACCCGGCCGCCATAAAACATGCCCTCGGGATCGTCGTACTGCCCGCCGATGGCGCGCATGACATTCATCTGGCCCATTGCCTCGCCTAAGCGCGTTAGTTCCTCGTCAGCGGCTTGCCGTTCCGGGCCGTCCAGACTGCTGACCGCCAGCACATGGGCCAGCCTGGCATAGCCCTCGTTGTAGGGGTGCTCCGCTTCGTGATCGATGAAGTTGCGGTTCAGGTCCACATTGTTTTCATTGACCCGACGCAAATGGGCAAAGCCAAACGCATTCAGGCCATGCACCATGACGACCGCCAGATTATCAGGTAATTGCCCGCCGTGAGCCTTCAGCCAGGCGCATTGGATGGCCGAGCCCGCGAAACCTTCCGCCCCGTGAGTACCGGAAACCAGGATCAGGGCGCGTTCGGCATCCGCCGGGCCGAGGCGCAGAAACTCGGTGCTTAACTCCAGCCCATCGGGGCCAGGTGCCGGATTGACCGCGCGCATCAACTCACCGCCCGAAGTCGCCGCCAAATTCAGGAAAAACGCCCGGCAGGCGGCATAGTCCCGCCGAAAATAATTGACGCCACCCATACTCAACTATCCTTTAGTCCGGTTATGGTCTTGCGCGCTATTTCCAGACCGCGCCGCCAGATCATGGCATTCCATTCGCTGTCCTCACCATAAAACGCGGCACGGACCTGCCGTTTGATGGCCTGGCCCTCGGCGGAAGCCACATCGCCATGCAGATACAACCAATTATCGGCCTGCAATGCACCCAACACTTGCTCGGGCGGCAAGGTACCGAATTCAATGGCGATGGTGGTGCTTTCGGTGTCTTGTAACAGGGCATGGTAGCCGGTTTCGATGGTGCCGTTGACCTTGGCCGAAACGCTGTCGCCGGAGCCAGGGGTACGTACCTCATCGCCGTACCAGGCCACGGTGCGCAGATGCTCGGCCCCGCCCGGCACATCGACGGAAATCAATTCACCAAAACCCCGGGGCCCCAG